>NZ_CP030843.1 GCF_003330725.1 Acidisarcina polymorpha
CCGTTGGCACGGCTTGACGATCTCTAACCGCTGGCGACCGATAGCTATTCTTCCTGAATATTTGATTCGGCCGGGGCTTGGAATTGGAAGCAGGGATGAAAACGGACCGAAGGCGCTGCTTCAAGGGTCACGTGCGCTGCAGGTAAATCAATGCGGACAATGGTTTCGCTGGGTTCGGAATTTTCTGCTGGCTGAATGTGGGAATCTAAGCCCTTCCAAGATTGCCATTTTATCTGCAGCTCTAATTCCTTTGGAGGTGTGTACCAGTACCTTCTTTCAATGCTCAATGCGGCCACTGATCGGGCCAGGAATTCTTTGAACGTCTGGGGCCAGGAGCCATTGTCATCCATCGAGCTTGGCACAAAAACGCCGTTGTATGTGTGGCATGTGCGTTAGGAGGTTCTGTCGCGATAAGGCTCTGTTCATTAACTTCACAGGTCGCATTCACTCGGTGCGACGCTCGATCAGGGCAGCGACAGCGAAGATGTCGAACAGCTTGTTTACGAAACGGATCTTCTTGACGCGCGGCTTACAGGTGAGGCAATGCCCTCGACGGATCATACGCCTTTTACATGCTTCACTCAGGGCCATGGCGGTAGTAAGGCCAGATAGCCCAAATTCACCTCCGTTTGCGGAATGTAAAGTTATTGCTCATAATCGTCCAATGAGAATTCAGAGGCCAGGCCCCTCGGACTATCTGAAGACACAGCTGGCCAAGCGGCTCATGCTGTAACAGATACCATTATACGATCTCAGTCAATGAGTCCATAGGAGGAAGGAGCTGGCCTGATGTTGTCTCTATGCGAATGAGCATACGGCTAACGGACCAGAAAAAGTTAAACCGCCTGAAATCGGCCCCGATAGAAAACAGGCTCCAGGTCAAAACCTGGCGCGACCCCAGCGACCATGTCCGAAGTATCTCCGATGACACTCGAGAACTTGAATCCGTGCCCTGAAAAATGCGGCAATAGTCACCTGCAGCGGGTGAGCCGGATGCTGATCGAGGATGAAGTGCTCATCGGGGGGTCAGGTGTGTAAAGACAGGTGTCAGCATTCAGCAGGCGGCCGGCCAGGGTGGCCGAATACATTTGGGGCAAGGCCGCCCCCGAAGAGACGGCCTTGCTGCGAAGACACCATTTGGGGAGCGGCTTGCCGATCAGTGACGGGAGAAAGTCTACAACGATGGCAAGTAGCCATCACCGCCGCAGTGACGAGCCACCAGAGCCTTCTCTTGGACCCTCCACCGCGTAAGAGCAAGCCTCCCCATACAAGATCGGCCACGAAAAAACTCCCAGCGCCGGCAGAGCTAGAGCCCAGACGAAGGGCTCCCCGGCGATAGGAACCATCCCATGCTCCTGCGGTATTCGCCAGCCGCGAGATGCAAGTCGAAGGTAAAGCCCGATGCCGACTACGTTATGGCCATGAACGCGATGTCTAGGGGCCTCGCGGAACTGCCTGATGAGCGATCTAGGGTATTGATGGTTGACATGAGTATGTCCCCTTTCCAGCAGCCAGAGAAGCCCAAATTTCTAAACTGCGCCTGCTGAGCAGTGGCTCCGTTTGAGGATTTGAAGAAGGCGTAAGTGTTCGAGATTAAGCTGGCCACCCATTGTGGCGCTCCGTCCCTTGAACGTAGGCTCCTACTGCGACATTGGCTACCGGTGTGTATCCAGAGAAGAATTGCGTGACGGAACCTACCTGGAAACGCTGGAAGTCATAGTATCCACCTTGCCCAACAGCGGCTCCCGCCCCTGACAGCCCATTGGTCGCTCCGTTTGCGGCTATATTGCTGACGCTGAATCCTGGCGGAGCGGGGAAGCTAGCCCCAGTGCTCGTGGTGCAATTCAGATGGTTTTACGGAAGAGGCATTCGCTGGAAGTTACTTGGGGCACTACTTCTAGGTCGTCGTCGCAGTTCCTTGCGGGAGTCCGACAAATGTACATCAATGGAATCCCATTTATCTCTCTTTTCAATCACATCTATCTTCTGAATTCCGCAGTTTGCACATACCACGTTAATGCGACCGGTGCTAATCCATTGAAGTTCCACGTCATGGCCGTGTGTAGCGACGAGAATTGGCTTATCGTGTATTGCTTTAGGTAGGTCGGTTGGGTCGTGGTGATGATCTACCAAGACAACATAAAACACATCCGAGGAAAGAGAGTCGTGGCCGCGGCGTTGTACAAGTAGTGCAGAGATTGCGCTATCAGGCGATTTGACTTCCCTCACGACCGTATAGTCGGCAGAGTCACAGCCACCAACTGCGATCGTGCTTAGGGGAATTGCGATAAGAAGCAGTACGAAGGAGAGTAGCCTCTTCGCTTGACGAGTCGCAGTCATTGCGTTGCTCTGCTCAGCAGCCTTTCTTTTTTTGATAGCTTGCCCTTGTTGAATCTGTTGATTGTCCGATGGAATATCAAAGTGTGTAGCTGCCGTTCCTGGGTTGCCGCTGAGTTTGCCGTATAGACCAGCGGCATATTGACATGCTTCGTCACCAATAAAGCATGTTGCACCGTAGTTCACGTTCCCAGCGGCGACGCGTTGGTCGTGCGTTCCAGGGCCAGAAGAATTCTTGAAGTCCCATGGTCCGCCGGTGTGCACTAAACCAAAATATATTGCCAATGCATTCACTGCTCCACTGGGGCAGCAGTCCAGAACATGGCATTAAGCACTTTTGAAACCTGTATATTTTGCTGCAGATTTCCACCAACTTGGTTAACTGCGTTATCTGTGCAGTCGTTATTTGGGGCTGAACCGCTTCCGGAGCCGCCGTGGCCACTAGCTCCACCATCTCCGCCATCGCCACCGCCATAGAAGCCACCACCCCCATTAACGCAAACCGTGTCATCATCATCACAGTTCGGGTGACTTGGATCGCCGTCTTGCAGGCCGGCTGGATCGAAGAAGCTCAGCGGATTATTCAGCACATAGGCATATCGGTTAAGGCTCTGCGGATTGGGGATATCGTACGACCCGTCGTAAGGGTCAGGCGAGAGCCAACGTCCCTGGTAGAAGGAATAGTTGCGGAACTGAGCGTGTTCGGACATAGGTGCGCCGGCGTCGTTGCTGTCCTGCTCCATGTCAGCGAAGTGAAAGTTGTCTACATCGGCCTCGCTATTGAGGATACTGGCCACGTAGCCATCACCCCAGGGCAGAGACTTGTAGGTTGCAGACGTCGTGCCGTTATGGTCAGTCCGGATGCGCTCGGTGCCGATATAATCCTGGTTCTCGAAGTAGGTAGCGTTGTCAGAGGAACGAAAGGCGATCTGTTGCCCATCCCAATACATGCGGCCATCGGTACCATTGTTCGTGGCTGCATTCCAGGTGGAGATGCGCCTTCCCGCATAGTCGTAAGAATATTCACTGGTTCCAGCGGGAGTAGCCACGCTCACCCTTCGGTTCAGTGCGTCGTAGGTGTAGGACGCGGTTGAGCCGCCATCGACGCTCACGATGTTGCCCTCCGCGTCGTAAGTGTAGCTATGATACCCGTCTCTGGTCATGTTACCGGCCGCGTCGTAAGTATAGCCGCCGCTATTGATTTTGTTACTCGTCGCGTCGAAGGAGGCGCTGAAGGAAGGTGCGCCGTTTTGCGACCATCGGTTGCCATACCGGTCATAGCTGTAGGTGTAGTTCTGATTGGCGACTCCATTCGTCACGGTACGGGCGCTGAGCCGGTTGAACTCGTCATAGGAGTAATTGGTAGAGAGACCCAGAACGGTATCGCCCACGTAGGAGACCTGCGAGCCCTTGATGGTCTCGCCCTGACCGAAGGCTTGTGTCCCCCGCTGGCACAGTATGCGGCCGCCGGGCCTCCTCTGCACAGCCACTGCCCGTCTGGCCGCCCCATGAAGTCGTAGCCTTTGTAGAGATTAAGGCCGTTACCTAAAGTGTAGCTGACCGGGCCGTTTGGTCCATTGATGATGTTTGAGGCGATGGGTGTCGATCCGCCGGTTCCACCGGTCAGGTTATAGCTGTTGTTGTTGATCGAGGTCACCTCGCCGGCCGGGGAGCGAGTGTAGGCGACTTGTCCACTGACAGCGTCTCCTTCGGAGGTCAGGTTACCCGCCCAATCGTAGGTAAAGCCCAGCGGACGCGACTCCTGCTTCGCCGTGCCACACGTCGACGGAGCACAGTTCCACATATTCACTATCTGGCCCCTCACGTTATAGCTGAACTCTGAAGCGGCAGGATGATTCGTAGTTGCCGTTCCGACAAAGGCTCCCATGACGGCCAGCCGGCCCCTAACGTACTGCAGATTGTTCGTCGTGCAGCAAATCGTGTCGTAAACGAAACTCTTGTTTGATGTAGATGCGGATGGAACACCGTTGTCCACGTACCAACAGAAACCACCCGTCCAAGTGCATCATACTGGGTCGTCGTCGTTGTGAGGATGGCCGGGTTGGTTTGGTTCGCTTCTGGTCGAGTTCGGGTTACCTTGAGTCCCGTAGCGTTGTAGGCATACTGATAATTTGTCGCGCCTCGCTCCGGCTCGGTGACCGACACAGGGCGACCCAGGGAATCGGTAATGAATGTGCGGGTCTGCGAGCCTTGGGCGACCATTGTCACTTGATTGCCCCCGCAGCCGTGGGGTAGGAGTAGGAGGTCAGAAAGCCCGTGGCGGGGATATCCTGGCCGCAGGCAACCGGAGCAACCCCCTCTAGTGTGGAAGAGGAGACCTCGCAGGCCGACGTGACCCGGCCCAATCCATCGACCTGGGTGATGCGGCTGACACCATTTTCATCGGTCGCCAGAGTGGCTCGTCCGGCATAAGTGTACCGAATAAGGTCGTTACTATCCCAGTGGGTAATCTGCGTGACTCTTCCTAGTGAGTCGTACGCATAGACATCGTCCGCCCCACCCCCGCCGCACTTGGGCGGAGCCTGGAATTCGGAGCCCTGATATGGGTAGGACACGGAGCCTACGTTCCCATTTGCGTCATAGCAAGTATCCTGGAGATACCAGGGATTAGCGCTCTGGCCATTCATAATGGCTCGCCGGTTTGGACGCCCATAGCCGTCGTAGAAGATCACGGTTTCAGCCGTTTCCGTGGCGCTCAGCGTCTTTGACACGCTGCTGTGGCCCGGCGAGTAAAAGTTATACGTTGCCCCGTCGCCGGGATTGTCGATCTCCAGCGGCCGCAGCAACGCATCGTATGTCTTATAGGTTGTCACCTGTGAGCTAAGATCGGTGGTCGTTAACAGAACTCCAGTGGCTGCGTCGTAACTTGAGCCAGTATAAAGAGACACCCCGCTCGTCGGGGTTGGCGGGGTGACCCTATTCAAGAAGCCAGTGTGTGGGGGATCGTAGCTGAAGGTCGATGTTCCGTTCTGCGTAGTCACACTCAAAGGGTTCCCGGTGTCCTCATAGGACAGCTCAGTGGTTAGCGGCGTCGAGCTGTTCGATTGAGTGATCGTAGTGACATTTCCTCGCTGAGCACCGATCAGGCCTCCACGTTGGGGAAGTCCCGAAGTTTGCGATAGAGCAGCATGTCCTGTTCCCGTCGTCTCATCGTACAGGTAGGAGGTCCGACTGAGTTGGTTTCCGCTTCCATCGGTGACGGTATCCGACGCTAACAGACTCGCAATGCCAGACGCGGGATAAGTCCACACCTCCTTCCGCAACAGCGCTCCCCGACTGGCTCCGCCGAAATCATAGCTGTCGAGTTCCGTCTGAAGGCCAAACTGGTTGTAAGTAGAAGTCCAGCCGTGCTGGATCCCATCCAAGTTCTCATAGGTGTCAATTTTCGTAATTGGCAGGGTCAGAGCGGCCGTGGCGCATTGTTGCGTTGCAGCACCGTTGTAGCAGTTCAAGAGCTCTTCTCGTGGTAAACCGTTGATTGCGCCGTCATAGACTGTCTGATGGGTCTCATAGAAGGAGGTCGGCGACCCAGAGGTCACGAAGTTAAAGGCAGAATGATTCCCGTAGCCGTCGGTGATATCGGTTCGGCTGGTGTTGCTGGTTATCAGGCTACGTACGTAGACGCGACTTCCGTCACTAGTGGTGCGGGTAATACCGGTCGGCGTGCCGTCCGCGCAGTTAATTCCGTTATTAGCGCCCGTATAGGCGTAGGAGATAATCCCACCCGCCGGCAGGGTAATCGATGCCAAGCGTCCGGTGACGTTCGCGCTATGGCCCGGCGTCGGTTCATAGGTGAACTTGTAAGTGCTGGCGTCCCCAAGGGTGATGTGGTCAACAAGGTCTGCTGACAGGTTGTACTCTCCCGGACCACTGCATCCAAATGCCGTCTGCACTTGATATGTCTTGTAATAGATGGTCGCGCTTGCTGAAGGCGGGCTAGTGCCGTTTGGATTCGTACCATAGGTAGGATACGAGAACACCTTCGGGGAAGAGGCAGTACCGCTACCGGTAATAGTAAGAACTTGTGCTCCGGTGGTATCAGTGAAAGCACCGCTCTTGCTGGCCGTCACTTGGTTGCCGTTCGTATCGCTCACTGAAGCGGGACCTGAGGGCGCTACCGGCACTGCAAATGTATTTCCCTTCCTATCGAGAACAGGTCCTTGGGGGATACTCAAGCCACTTGCATTCTTGGCGAGCCGATAGCCGGACCCATCGATGGCTCCCCCGATGTTTCCAGAAGTCGTTATTCCGCTGGGGCAGGTTTCCGACCGAATAGCACCCGAAAATGCATGATTAGCGCCAAACGGATCGTGATAAACCACGTTTGAATAAGTGAAAAACGTACACGTATCGCCAATAGCACCCGATAAGTAAGAGTAACTTATATATCCAACCGCCGCGTCTGTATCAGCCTGCCACCCGAACGACTGAGCAGGCGACCAAGTGCTCACATCGTTGACGACCGTTGGCGTCCAAACAAGACCCTCATGAGAGAGGTTGTAATAAAAGGGCACGCCACGGCCGGATTTATTCACGATGGGAATTAAGAAGTGCACATTTAAGCTGCCCCGGTCGATGGAGTCGAACCCGAGATTATCGAACGAGCCGTAGGGATAGAGGCCAGTCGTCACTTGCGACCAGGCAGGGATCAGGCTGAAAACAACCACGAGCAGAAGCAAGGCCTTGCGAATCATTAAAACCATCCAAGTGTGCAGAAGTAATTTGGCTTTATTGGATCTGAGTGCGATTGACAGAAATCTCAAGCTGCAGCTTCCCATTCACGAATCGCTTGATCGTGTAAGGAATCTGAACTCCATTCACCAACTTGTAGTTTGAGTAATGAACCTGGATAGCAATCGGGGTTTGAGAACCCGTGTCGGGCTGAACTTTATAGGCGATGACCGCAGGCAAAGAGGAGATGGAGTCTAGACCAATGTCGGTGGTGCTGGCTTTCATTGCTTCGGTCGTGATGCTCATTGGCGTGTCACCAAAGACCAATTGGCTTTGAAGATGATGAAAGGTACCGGATCCGACGATTCCCGTACCGAAGTCCGCTATGCCCAGACTTGACGGCATCAGCCCTAATTGAAGCGACAGTGCCGGGAGGAACCAAATCACTGGTTTCCAACAGTTGTTCAGGTTGCTATCGTGCAAATCTCCGTTGGATCCAGACCACGAGCAGGCCATCGCAGAACCCAAGCCGGTCTGAGACTCAGTCCTGCTGCCTAGAGAAGAAAGCGACAGTTGCATCTGAGCGGCCCCCGAGGAAGCAGCAGTTAAGGTCACTGGACCGGAGTCCTCCAGGCTTCCCGCATACCACTTCGCGTTTCCGGAGAGTTCAACGCTGGTGACCGATTTACCCTGGGAGAAGGCCTGCTTCAGCTCGGCAAGAGCACTGGCTGCGCTTGTGCCGGAGGCGCCAACGGCTAGATGCCCAGACACCGAAGCGACTAGGAAAAGAACAAGCACACTTCGAGTGCAAGACAGGCATGTGTTCACAATTCCTCCTGGAGAGGCGATGGCCCGGTAGTCAGGCTGTTTAGGATTGGGGAAGCTCAATGGAAGGCAGCGAAATCCAACAGCGCAAACGTAGCGCAAGGCGCGAGTTCGTGCCTATACCACTTTAGTGGAAGTTACCCTGATTTTATTACTCAGGTAATCACTAGTAACCTACTGCATATTTCCTGACTAGCTAGCGGATGATTGTGAAGGTATCGCCCAACCGCGGACTACGCTCGGCTCGAATTCCATAGCGTGTTCGCTTTTTCTTCGCTATATACTGATCTCATGTTTCAAGGGCCGAGTTCGTCCCTCCACGATTTTGTGATCACGTGGAAGCTGCGCAGATAACAACAGACATCGCCCAGCTGAACGTCACGTACAGCGAGATCGCCAATGTGGTGGCTAGGTATCAGGGATTGTGCTTGGTTGGGGCGAAATTTCTTAATCAGCAGATTCCAAACCATTGCAAACATAGAAACCAGATGGACTCAGTCTGTCATTAAGGTATGCGAAACAGAATCGTGTCGTGTGGCCCGTTCCAAACTGGTCTTTGTAACGGGCGCAGCCAAGCAGATAGAATTGCCCACTTCGAGGATCTTGCTCAGAAGTGGCGTGGGGCAATGCTCCTGTAATCTGCGCTTCGATCAATCCATGGACATCTCCCATCGCCATTCTCATTCGCGTCTCTTGGCTGGGGGCGAGAACAAATCCAATTGGCCAAGTATCCCCAAGACCCTTCGCTGCCGATGTGTGAGATGCGAGTATCTGCTGGTCGTCTATTTCACATGCCTGGTCCCAGTTCTTGGTTAGCCAACTTGTGGCAGTGGGTACGGCAACCATCATGACCCAGCCGTCAGTGGCGACAGATACCCCTGTATTCTTGATCACCAAATCGCCATCAACGGCAAATCTACCGTCAGGCGGAAGTGTAAAGGTCGTTGGGACAAATGATTCGGCATTCACCCAGGGTCGCTGACTTTTCCTGAGTGTTTCCCCTGGCTGTGTCGGCGGCAGATTTGGTGGCATCAGCAGATCGGCTCGCTTGATCGGCCTGGAGTTGCAATTTCTTGACAGCGTCCTCTACTCCACGATTGATCAGGCCGGCACTGGTTGCGAATTCTTCCGCAGCTGTGGCGTTTCTCTGGGAAGCTTCGGCAATCTGATGGGCGGCACAAGCCTGCTTTTGCGCAGCCTCAGCTATAGCCTTAGTATCTGCTCCGCCAGTATGCATCTCGTACCACTGAAATCCAACAGCGATGGCACTCGCAATGGTGCCAAGGGCAATGAAGACTGTGAGGAGGATCATTACCGCATCCGAAAAATCCATCGGCCACGCCCAAGCCCAAAACCTTCGCCATTTGGATCTCGCTGGAGCCTCGGTGCAACTTGTGTCTGCACCGCAGCCTACGTGTTCTCCGCCTTTTTGTGCGTCTATGAGGGGTGGGAGTTTGCCTTGGGAAGTACTGGGTGCAATGGGATTCTCTTTCGTTTCTCCTGGCGAGTGATCTTCCATGCCGTTCTCAGTTCTCCGGGGTGGGAAATTGGTATGTTGAACGCATAGCCTTTGGATTTCACGACCTTAGCACCCCGACCACGCTCACGGATACCATCGTACGTTACGGCTGACGCAAAGGCTGAGTTTGCTTTGCCGAGTCTTGCAGTGTTTCGCCACTGGTAGTCACCGGTAAGGTTGATGTGCTCCCAGCCGAGCGGAGACAAGTGCTTCCGGAGCACCGGGTCCGCGAAGCCAACCGCCGACCCTAGCAATCGCGTTTTCGACCAGAGCCGCGTGGGCGGCGGCGATGGAATGTTACCTCTTGAAAACTTCCGGGCATGGCTGCATCGAGCGCAGCACTCACCGGCGCGGCTTCGTGTTTAAGGATGTTCCAATCGGTTTCTTCCAGTACGACTAGCGCCAGCTTGCGGCCCGTCAGATTTTGCTGATATGAGAGGTTCTTATCCCCCGTCACCAGGTTCTGTCGCAATAAGGCGACTTGTTATTCTTTGGACGGACGGAGAGGTGTTGAAGAGCCATGAAGCAGACGATGAATCCGATGGTGGCAAAGGTATTAAAGCGGTTGCATTATCCACTGGATGTGATTCTGCTTTGTGTTCGCTGGTATAGTGCGTATCCGTTGAGCCTCCGGCATCTGGAGGAAATGATGGCCGAGCGTGGGACTTCTGTCGATCACTCGACCGTGCACCGTTGGGCGATCAAATTGTTGCCAGTCCTGGAGAAGGCGTTCAGGCGCGTCAAGCGCAAGGTGGGGAGGAGTTGGCGGATGGACGAGACCTACATCAAGGTGAAGGGCGAGTGGAAGTATCTATACCGCGCCGTCGATAAGGCAGGCAAGACCGTCGATTTCTTGCTGCGGGCGCATCGCGACAAGGCCGCGGCACGCACGTTCTTTGAACAGGCGATCGAACGGAATGGCGCACCAGAAAAAGTAACCATCGATAAGAGTGGCTCGAATGTGGCGGCTTTGGAAACCATCAACGCCGAACGAGGGAAGCAGATCCTCGTGCGCCAGGCCAAGTATCTAAACAACATCGTTGAGCAAGACCATCGTGGGGTGAAACGTCGAACCAGACCGATGCTCGGCTTCAAGGATGTTCGCTGCGCTCGCATCCTTCTTTCCGGCATTGAACTCATGCGCATGATCAGCAAAGGACAAATGAAAACTGGCCGTAGCGGACAAATCCCTGCACAGCAGTTCTACTCCTTGGCAGCATAAGCAACCCAATCCTATTGGCCTTTCATCGTTCATGCATCCTTATTGCGACAGAACCTAGCCGGGTGCATCTCCAAGAGTGTAGCCGGTGAGGCACGGAAACTTATGCCTCACGCTCTCGGTAAAGGTTCACGAAATGATTTTTCTGATTTGGTCGGCGGTTAACTGCCAGTTTCCCGACATGGAATTGGCGATCTGTTGGCGGATCGGCTGAAAATTATCAAGCATACGACGTTGTTTGAAAGCGGTCATTTCAGTGTGGCTGTTCAAATAGTCCGGCAGCGTTTCTTTCCATTTTCCTTGCTTCTGCAAATGCTCCGCGAAGCCGTAGCGCTTGCCTTCGCTGTTGAGATCGAAACCCTCGAACTTGACATCGTCGAGCGTAAGGCCAGCCTTATCTGCAAGGTGATTGAAGCTGTTGATCAGAATACGGTGCATATCGAGAACGTCGTACACATAGGTGCATTCTTCAACGCTCATTTCGTCCCACACGTCGGTAAACACCGTGTGATATTGGGCCGTGTAGCCACGCGCGATAATTTCGCGGTCGGCGGCATATTCGTCGGCCCCCTCTGGATCGAGCTTTTCCAGAATCCGGTACTGGTTGATGAGCTGCAAGCGCTCGACGGGTGTTAGCGTTGTCACGGTCATATGTGGTGTGGTCCCTTCAGTTAGTTATTTTCTCCTGCAAGTCTCGATAAAGGGTGGACCGGCCCACATGAAAACTGTCGGCTACATCCTCTGGCCGTTCGCCTGCCGCTATCAGCTTCCGGGCCTGCTCGATGTGCTGTCGCGTGAGCTTGGGCTTGTGACCAAATTTCACGCCTCGCGATCTCGCATCCGCGATCCCGGCAGTGGTCCTCTCGCGGATCAAGCTATGCTCCATCTCGGCAAAAACGGCCAGCAGTTGCCACATGGCGCGGCCCCCCGGTGTTTCGGTGTCGATGGCCTGCGTTAGTGATTTGAATTTCACGCCGCGCTGTTTTAGGTCGTCGAGCAGGATCACAAGGTTTCGCGTCGTTCGTCCCAGCCGGTCCAGCTTCCAGACCGTTATGCTATCGCCGGACTTCAACACCTTGAGCAGGCGGAGCAGGGCAGGGGCCTTGCTGGCCGCGCCGGATATGCCCTTGTCGGTGAAAATCTTTTTACACCCGTCCTTCTTCAACGCGGCAAGCTGCATCGCGCCGGTTTGATCGTCGGTCGATACACGCGCATAGCCGTACTTCACTGTTTGGGACCGCCTTCGGCAATATCAGCGCGGTTTTTTTACCTTTGGCCGCTGGCTCTCTGCCGCCTTACGAACGGCGTCCACGTCCGCGAGGTCTTGAAGCCGCGCAGACGCCAGCTTATTGACAACAAAATCCTCCGCCGAAATTACGAACACCTTGAGGCCGCTACGCTCGTCAATGACTTCCTCTATGCGGCGCTGCCATGCGTCATCAAACTTGACGCCGGAAATATGCGGAAGTACTTCGATCATCTGTGGGGGATTGCCCATGCGGAAAAAGGAATTGGGGGCAATAAGATCATCGGGCTTGAGGCCATCAAGCGGTGCGCCGAATTTAGCCAAAGCCGCATAGACCGCCTTCGCATTCTCCGGCTCCGGCTGCACGAAAAGATCGAGGTCTTTTGTCGCTCGCGGCTGTGCATGTACCGCCACGGCATAGCCTCCGACGATCAGATATTTAACGCGGTGCTCGTTGAACGCGGACAAGAGTTCTTTGAAGTCCTGACTGAACATCGCGGGCGGGTTCCTTCCAAGCGAATTGCGTTGACGACAGTTCACCAGCTGCATCCAGCCGTTCATGCACAGGGCGGCTTTGCCAGTACCGATACTCGTCGGCCTTCATCTCGTCGAAACTGGTATAGCGGCGGATGGTCTTGTCCATGCCCGTTTGTAGCACCCGGAGAGACGCTTTTCAACGTTTCATTTCGGGACTGGATTTTGGGACGCGCAACCCCCTGATTTCAACGGGTCCGCAAAACGTCCCGAAACTTACCCTTTGCGGGACACGCCAAAGGGTGGCCTACTGGCGTTTTGCGCGGCACTTTGGCGTAATACACTTCCGCTGTGAAACAAAGACAAGTTATTCCGCCTTACGATTCTTGGATCACCATCAACCCGGCGAAGCCTTGACTATGGACCCTCAGCTTAATGCCGAATGGCAACGGCTTAAGCCGGTGCTGCGACAGTTTCCTTTCTCGAGTACTGGCAGCACTTTAATTGGTTCTGTCGCAATAAGGATGCATGAACGATGAAAGGCCAATAGGATTGGGTTGCTTATGCTGCCAAGGAGTAGAACTGCTGTGCAGGGATTTGTCCGCTACGGCCAGTTTTCATTTGTCCTTTGCTGATCATGCGCATGAGTTCAATGCCGGAAAGAAGGATGCGAGCGCAGCGAACATCCTTGAAGCCGAGCATCGGTCTGGTTCGACGTTTCACCCCACGATGGTCTTGCTCAACGATGTTGTTTAGATACTTGGCCTGGCGCACGAGGATCTGCTTCCCTCGTTCGGCGTTGATGGTTTCCAAAGCCGCCACATTCGAGCCACTCTTATCGATGGTTACTTTTTCTGGTGCGCCATTCCGTTCGATCGCCTGTTCAAAGAACGTGCGTGCCGCGGCCTTGTCGCGATGCGCCCGCAGCAAGAAATCGACGGTCTTGCCTGCCTTATCGACGGCGCGGTATAGATACTTCCACTCGCCCTTCACCTTGATGTAGGTCTCGTCCATCCGCCAACTCCTCCCCACCTTGCGCTTGACGCGCCTGAACGCCTTCTCCAGGACTGGCAACAATTTGATCGCCCAACGGTGCACGGTCGAGTGATCGACAGAAGTCCCACGCTCGGCCATCATTTCCTCCAGATGCCGGAGGCTCAACGGATACGCACTATACCAGCGAACACAAAGCAGAATCACATCCAGTGGATAATGCAACCGCTTTAATACCTTTGCCACCATCGGATTCCATCGTCTGCTTCATGGCTCTTCAACACCTCTCCGTCCGTCCAAAGAATAACAAGTCGCCTTATTGCGACAGAACCCTTCAATTGACGAATCAGACTTTGTGCTTGCTCGATCGAACGCTCGAAAAGAGACGATCTTCCCAGGCTGACCGTTATCCCGAAGCGTAAAATCCCGTTGGGTAAGGCCTGTCACCGGTCGGCCTGAACTATCTCGTGCTTCGACGTCAAGCCGAATCATGCCTTGGGTCGAGTCAGGTGCCGGTCCGCGTTCAAGCTCGAGCAGGTCAATGACTCGTGGCGACTCAGTTTGCTGCGCAGCTCCTGGGGTATGCGCACTTAAGAGAAACACCCCACAGATGAGCAACCGCCATTTCAACGGGATGACCATTCCTGGCATTTACCAAGGTATTGCGATATCCAGCCTGAGCTATTTTACTCTGCTTTCTCCTCAACCCTGAGCGTCGCGGGGGCAGTAAGGAAGTAGCGGCTACCATCCCTCGAAAGGGAAATTCTTGTTGAATCGCGATGCATGACAGGCTGTAGGCGATTGTAGTGTCGGCTTCCTCAAACAGGGGTAGCAAAAACTCATAGTGGACCCGTCGTCGAGCTTTCTCCGTACCGCCTTCGATTTCGTCCTTGTTCATGAATCACTTCTTAGGGGACTTTTGTGTCAAGGCTGCTCTCGGACTTTCGATTCCGCGCGGATACCCTACGCAGCAACTGCATTCGTTTATGTCTTTCTCTTGAACGTCATTCTCTCTCGGGAAAGCACTCTACTCGGCCGCAGCAAATCCTTTGTCGGTGACCGCATAGGTCCAGCTCTGATTGCCGGCAGATACCCATCGTCCCTCATGCACCCTTGGACGCTTCACGGCGCTGGAAATGCTGGTGTGTGCTTCTTTGTGGAAACTCCCGGATGTATTTTGATTCTTAGTCCGAGCAGTCTGCACGCCTCGTGCAAGTCAACATCATCTGGTCGGATTTCAACAGATGCTCTCCGAGAGTTGATCCGAAACGGTTCAAAAAAGAGCCCAGTTCTCGAGATCATGTCCATAGCGAGAGCGATAATAAATGCCGTCGAATCCAGTCTCATACACCTTCAGCGAGGCCAGCTGGGTGAGGCGACGCGGTTCCCCTTGCTGAAGCACGGAGTCGTCAAGATCTTGGAGACCTAATGCAATGCAGTCTCTCGCCAGAACCTGACGTAGATGGCTGACCCAGCTGGCGCCATAGAGATCAGCATAGGCCCCCGTCACTGCCGCCTCACCCATCACGCGGGGCTCGTACCAATCGCTTGGTACGGTACCCAAAGGTACATGGTCGTCTTCTCCTGCAATTGCTTGCAGTTCGGCGATCAGGGTGAGATCTGGTCGAAATCGCGCAAGCGTTTCAACGAAGCAGGCGACTCGCTGTGTGGCAGCGTAGAGAACGCGATAGTTCCCTCTCGGATCATCGAAGCGATTTCCAAAAGTCCCGTCGAGCTGGGCACGGGACCAATCAGGCGGATCCCAGGGATCTGGTTTTCGCCCAAGCCGAAAGAGCGGTGTAATGGGCGTTTTCGTATCCAACATCCAGCTATGCTCCAGCAATAAACGCTCTGGCAGCTCCCAGAATCTTAGGTGCGATCTCGTCCAAATTACCTTCCTTCAAGAGACGTAGGGGAACTCTGTCTCCCAACTCAGGATTGACTCCCGTCAACCATGCCTGAACGACCCGAGGTGAATCGTGTTCGATTAATGTCCGCGCTACTTGGTACGCGAAGCGAAGGCGAGCTTCTACATCTCCGTACGGCTCAACTCCAGCTATCCAACGGTCGAGCGCTCGAACATCTTTCACCCCCGCTATATAGGCCGTGAGCTTGCGCCCGATCATATCAATAAGGCGCTTAACGATCTCCTGCCACTGGAGTGTTAGAGCTTCACGATGAGCAGCAAGATCCGGTCTCGGAAGGGCAACGGCAGTCGCCATGATGAGTTTCCTCCTCTTACCTCAGCATACACACAATGCCGAAACACTTACTAGCAAACTCCGCACAAATACCGCTACTTTACCATCCTGCTGTATCTACCACACTATAGATCCAAGTACGGCATTTTCAGTCGTTCGCGCTGGAGGATCTAAACAGTCACGCTATGTCGAGGCCGATCGCGTCGTTGACGGCATGGGCAAGGGCCTGTTCGGTGCCGAGATAGCGCTCCGTGGTTTGGATGGAGGCATGGCCAAGCAGCAGCTGGATCTGTTCGAGCTCCCCGCCCGCCTTTCTGCAGAGTTTCGCGCAGGTGCGACGCAGGTCGTGGGGCGCGAGCTTCCCCAGACCGCTCGTCTTGGCATAGCGCATCACCAGGCGCCAGACCGCCTTTTCGTCCCGGATCTCCTCGCCGGCAAGGACCCCCGCCTTGGTGACCGGCCGGAAGAGCCGGCCTTGGCTGATCCCGGAAGCGCAAAGCCAGGCGTCGATGCGGCTCTTCACCCCGGCCGGCACGGTCACGGTCCGGACCCGGCCACCCTTCCCTGCCATGTCGGGTAGCACCCAGCGACCCTCCCGCTGCTGGAGGTCTTCTATATTGATCCGGAGCAGCTCCGCCCGGCGCAGCCCGCAGCCGAGCAGCAGGGCGAGGACCGCCCGGTCGCGAATCCCGGGCAGGGTCTTCGGGCTGGGGGCGTTGAGGAGATCGTTGGCCTGCTCCTTCATCAGCCAGTTCCCTGCCCGGTTGCCGCGCTTCTCAATCCCGGGCACACGCTCGATGGCCGCGGCCGCGCCGGGTCGAGCAGCTGGTTGTCGGCCATCTCGCGGGCGAGCTTGCGGATTGGTGAGAGCCGGAGGTTGACGGTCGAGGCGGAGAGCCCCTGGTCGAGGAGTGAGGACCGGTACTGCTGAACCAAAGCTTTTGTAAAGGCCCGGCCGGCCCCGGAGAGCCTGATCCAGGTGAAAAAAGCCTTGAGACCGGTCTTGTAGGAGCGCCGCGAGTGCTCCGAGGTCACCCCGTTGACCACCAGGTCGATCAGGAATGCCTCCGAGGGCCGGTTCCCTGCCGGTTGGAGCTCGATCTCGAGTTCGGCGGTCATTGGAAAGAGAATAGCACGATAACTGGGATTATCGGGTGCTATAGTTGTCGCTAATTCATATTGCCGTGCGGATTCCGTGCGCACTCATGAAGTATCATGGTTCTCAGCTGAAGAGCGGCTAATTCCCTCTTCCTCAATCGCTTATGCCCTTCCCGCGCAGCTGGCTCCCGCGAATCCGCTCGATCGTCGCAGCAGTCGAAGACTGGCCCGCAGAGCACTTGGACCGTGAGGCGATTGCTCAAGTCTTCGCTCTCAAGCGCCGCGCCGCCCTCTCGCTGATGAAAGAGATTGGCCCCATTCGGCTCCGTACCGGTCGTTGGATCCTGCCACGCGAGAAGCTCATCGCCTTCCTCCAAGCCCAGGCGAAGGAGGCGGAGGTCGAGCTGGCCCGCAAAGAACGCTTTACCCAGTCCTTGCTCGCTGCCGACGCTTCCCTGCTCCGCCGTCCGAGCATTTTGCTCGCGCCACGGACGCTGTCTTCTGAGCAACGGGAGGCCTACGCGGTCGGGTTGCCGGAAAGCGTGACCCTCGAGCTCGGTTCCCCAAACCGGCTCGTCGTTGAGTTCGCCACCATCGAGGAGCTCGCCGAACGCCTGCTCGCAACCGGGATCGCCCTCAACAACCGGTTTTCCGTCTACCAGGATCTGTTCGCACCTCAATCCCAAGCTGCCCATGACGAGGACCAAGCCGAGCGCGAAGATGCCGAGTATTTAGAGAATTGGAGGCCGGATTAGGATCAGAAGAGAAAGACGCGGAGTTTAGAGCACAAACCTGATCACCTGGAGAACTCGCGTGACAAACCATCGGCTCGGCCGTCTCAGAAGCAGCGCCACTGTCTTCTTTCTTTCAGCTGCGGCTTTGAGCCAAAGCCTTCAGGTTCAGCCAAACATGAGGCCTCTCACTCCTGATGAACGAACTGCTATGACCGGGAAATCATGGAGTCCAGGTTGTCCCGTATCGCTCGATGATCTCCTCTCGATCCGCATAACCTACTTCGGATTCGATCACCTGACCCATAAAGGCAGGCTCATAATCCATAAGCGCTTCGCCCAAGAAGCCTCCGCAATCTTCCAGGAGCTGTACGATATACGGTTTCCGATCAACAAAATCGATCCATACGAGAACTATGAGGTTGGCGGCGGCAACGCGGAAAAGAATGTGACCGTCGGCTTCTACTGCCGTAAAGCGCAAGATGCGCCCAAGGAGTGGAGCGGTCACGCCTACGGCATTGCCGTCGATCTGAATCCCTTCGATAATCCGTTCCACGATGCGAAGGAGGGCTGGTGGCCAAAGGGGGCCGATGCCCGTTCTAAGCGCGACGATACTAAGGGCAAGGTCTCTCCGAGCACTGAGGCGTTTCAGATCTTTGCTCGGCATGGCTGGGCGTGGGGCGGCTTCTACTCGGGAGAGCCCGACTATATGCACTTCTATAAGGCGACTCTCGGGGGTAGTGGAAACGTGCTCGAACGGTCTTACGTGGCGACAGGGTTGCAGTACGTCCCGGTGGAGCAGTAGAAGCCGGCAAGGCAAAGGCACACCCGCAGGCCAAGGAGCAAATGAATCTAAGCTGGGGTGCTTGCGTGAAACCCCACAGAACAGGGTTTAAATCCCTGCTCTTTTGGGAGATCAACTCGGATTTGTGCCTCCAGGCGCGAGCGCGAACGCCGCGCCGAGGCACCAACGCCACTGACACATCAGCCCTGAACGTGCAGCAAGAACTTCACCCGCGATGAGACGAAAGTCAAGAGCTTTCAAGACAGCTGCTAGTTTGCTAGCTTTCACTTAAATCAGGCCGTGGAAATGTCGGGACCGTGCAAAGCATGGAACGAGAAAGCCGTCCAACCCTTCGCACCGCCCCTTGCAAGACACCGGTGAAGCTGGGCGTCTTGCACATTCCCACCGCCTGGGCGACGGGGTTTTCTTTTAAAGACCTATAAACACGACCGGTGAAATGGTCTCGCGATCTCTACCCCATTCGCGAGCGGGCCGCGAACGCCCGGACCGAGACCTGGGGGCGCCTGGACATCGAACGGCTCTTCGGCGTCGGCCGCGCCTCCGCCCAAGGCCTGATGAAGGCCATCGGCGAAGTGCAGCCGGTTGGCAGGGCTCACTTCGTCGAGCGTACTTCCCTGCTCGGCTTTCTTGACGCGATGATTGCCGCGGAGGACTTCGACGAGGCCTTCCGCTCCCGCATGCGGGAGGCCGATGCACCCCCGTATACCAAGCCGTTGAAGGTGAGCTTGCCTGCCGGTCTTCGCACCGTGATGCTGCGCGACCTTCCCCCCAATATCTCGCTCACTCCCGGCAGATTGGAGATCATCGCCAACTCCTCGATCGCGATGCTGGAGAGCCTCGCCCTCCTCGCCCAGGCGATGCAGAACGATTTTCTTCACGTCCAGGCGATTCTTGATCCGTGCCCGCGCCTCCCTCAGGCCAAGCCGACGATCTCCGAGCCTTTCTCAACGGACTTCGTAGTCCGAGGTAAGGTAGGATTGCGCCGGACGTGGGCACTGTTTCCCCGGAGATCCATCAGCACGAACGACGCTGCTGTGAGCTGCTCCCCTCACAAGCCATCCGCGATCGCCGCAAGGCGCTCAAAGCCTTCAGCAACAGTGTATTCGTTACGCTCGCAAAATGCTGAAAAACGGTTCCAGTCAGCAACTCTAATTCGCAAGGTCATGGGCTGAGCCTTGTGCTTGGATGCTATTCGACCCCAAGCCTTCCTTTGGCGAGGACCCAGCCAAGCGTGAGGAAGTCGAATACTTATGGAATTGGCGCCACCATGCAGAAATTCGGATACTGAAGTCTTCATCTACTCCCCTGCTGAATCCAGCAGTTTCTTTATGGCATCGTGATAGGTCAACTCGTATCGATTCGCATAGCTAACAAATCGGTCGTATTGAGACTGAATCATACGAACCGCTAGAGAGCGCATCGGTTCGGCTGGGGTTCGGCGTCGCCTAACAGGTCTTGAACTGGCCTCGCGACTTACAAACCCGTGCTGCGCCGCAGCAGCATCCACTTCCGCGAGGTCGATTGGAGCTCTTTTTCGTATGGGAGCAAATCTCGACAGATCGATCTTTTGGGTCGCCGCCGCTGTCGAGTTGTCGTCTGCTTCATCCATGAGGCCGAATTTACTGCTCATTCGGGTACCTCTTTCTGTCAATCTCGTAAAGGATCTGAACCAATTCATCTACCAGTTCATGGATATTTTGATAAGCGGCTTCCAGATTCCCGACCTTGTGCTCACCAAGCTCCGCAAGGGTTAGCCTTTCGACAAAGATCGCCTTGAATGCGAGACGTTCTGCAAGACTTGTATTAAATCGAGGAACTTTGGCCTCTTGAAGCTCAGCTTCCAATTGACGCTGCACAGAGGATACAGGGGCACCAGGTGCAGGAGTTCGAGTCATGAGGACCCGAAAAGGTATTTTGCGGTACAAACTTGACCGCTGAGCTACCTTCTCCTCATCTTTGACGGCTTTGATTGCTTTTCCTGCTTGCCTAACATCCACCGCGCTGGCTTGTACCGGAATAATCACAAAGTCTGACATTGCGATCGATCGCGAGACCAGAACACTGGCAGTACCCTCCAAGTCGATGAAAACAAACTGTTCTCGTCTCTCGTCGAGAGTCTCCATGAGATTTGATTCCCTGATGGACCCTATGACTTTCAAGCTGGTCTTCGAAGAACCATTTATTTTCCAATCCATTATTGGCTGGTTTGGATCTGCATCAAGGACACAGACGGACGCTCCGCCTTGGGCCAGATACGTGGCAAGCAGCAGTGTCGTCGTGCTTTTGCCCGCCCCGCCTTTCGGATTAGAAACAGCAATGACCGGCATTTATTTCTCCCAAATCAATCAGCTTGCAATATCAAATGATGCGGCAATATCGCATATTGCAAATATACTGCTGAGGGGACATTGGACGGAGCCCGAATGAATCAAGAGAATCATGAAGATAACTGGAGCTTAGCGAACTGTAAACAATATTGCTTACAGCTTCCGATACTGCCACAATATAGCTTATTGCACAATGAAGCTTACAATATTGTTTACAGCAGAAGACATTTTGCTGTATTGCGACTCTCATCTATAGAGTTGCTATATTGCTTGTTGCGCCAATATTTAGATGCGTCAATCGTAAGTGACATGTCGACTACCTTTAGCGCCGATACCCTCAACCAAAGTTGGGAAGGGAATTCGGGACGCGGGCTCCGGCTCTGATCTGTCCGACCCCTGCCGTAATCAGTGGGGGAAGGGAAGCCTCAATTGGGGATCCCGGAATTTCCCACAGCCAACCTAGTACAGGCCAGCCGATGGTCGAATCTCAGCGCCTCTAGGAGCATGCCGATGCCCGGTGCGGTCTGCGGTGGACCTTGACATTGACTTGACGAGTTTCCAAGGAGGTGCACCTGCCCGAGGATTAGTGATCTACGCCTATACAAGCCAAGCCTGCAGCAGAGCTTTGTTTTCAGCTACTCGTATTCATCTTTCCACCTGAACCCGATGAGTGGGTCTCGCCCTTACTTCCAAAACCCGCAGTCGGCCGGAGAAACAATACGGAAAGCCTCTAAGCATCAGGAGTCAGCCAGCAAAATATGGGATCGTCGAGAGACGAACCGCGCGTTGGTAGCGCCGCTGGGTATCGCTGTCAATTAATGGACGCAACTCAAGCAAACTGATGCGGGCCGCGAGCAGATAGGTCCCGGCACCCAGGAGGCTCAGTCCGATTCGCCAGAATCATTGACGACCGAGTCCCTGAATATTGCTCCCCAATCGCCAATGCCGCCACAGTTGCTCGACTTACCCGTCCACCGTCGGCGCGATATGGCTTTTCGCCTAAATGCTGGCAACTTGGATTCTCCAGAGGCTGCCTTGCGTAAACGCACATTATCACAAGTCAGAAATGCCCGTTTTCGGCCTCCGGTTTTGCTGCGCTTACGCGCAATAATCGCGTATCCTGGTCTCGGCAGGGAATTGGCCTCCCGAGGAATTTGGCTCGACCACACCCCACCGGAATCGGAGACTCACGCGATGGGCCGCAGGCGCTCCTGGCTCGACCGCCTCTACTCGATCGCCCGCACCGTCCAGAACTCCGCCCGCTCCCACTACGACCGCCGCGACCTCGAAGAGCTCTTCGTCCTCCAGCCCCGCTCGGCACAGCTCCTCATGGCCGCGCTCCCGACCGTCCCGGTCGGCCGCGCCCGACTGGTCGAGCGCGAGGCCCTCGCCGAGCTCCTCGGCCGCCTCGAAGCCTCGGACGATCCGGCCCGCGCCTTCGCCGAGATCCTCAAAGCAGGCAAGCCCGCCCCCGTCCGGCGCAAGCTCCGGACCTTCGTCCGCCAGGATATCGCCGCCGATCTCGACTCCCTGCCAGCCAACCTCTCGCTCGAGACCGGCCGGCTGACCGTCACCTTCGAGCGCGTCGAGGAGCTCGCCGAGGCCCTCGTCCATCTCGCTGTCGTCCTCGAAATCCAGCTCGACGACTTCGCCGCCCGCTACGAGCCCCCGGTTGAACCCGCCCCGGAAGAGCTCGCCGCACGCCAGGCCGAGCAAGCCGATCTGGAGTATCTCAGAAACTAGCAGCCCTGACCCGCCCGGGCTTTCCAGCGCTATTTTCGATCTTAACTTCCGGCCCCGCGCGAGTTATTGAAAATAGGGCAGGGAAGCGATGGGCCAAAACTTACCCATTGTGTTGACTTTCGCGCGAAACCGCTGCATCTTTAAAGCGCTTCGACCACGGCCTTCGCGAGCGGTTCCACTGGAACGAGACGTTCAGCCCCCAACCAGGAAGGCAAGCTCCTATCCGGAGCTGCCTGCTTCCTACCCCCAGGAGCATTCCATGAGGAGCATCCCCTTTAAAGCTTTGATTCTCATTGCAGTCGGCGTGCTGGCATTCGGCCCGGTTGCCGCTTCTGCCCAGACTGCCTCTTCTTCCGCCCTAAACTCTCAACCCACAACCAATTCCAAGTTGCCCGCCGTCAATCCGGCGGTGAAGGCGAACTTCGCCAAGCTGCCGCTCAGTTTCGAGGCCAACCAGGGCCAGACCGACGGACAGGTGAAATTCCTTTCCCGCGGACAAGGCTATTCACTCTTCCTTACCGACCGCGAAGCGGTTCTTGCGTTGCACAAAAATGAGGCGCAACCGGTTCATGGGCGCGGCGGCAAACCAGCATTTCCAGCGCAGGCCGGCAAGATCGATGTCGTCCGGATGGAGCTTGACGGCGCTTCGCAAGGAGTGCGCGTCGCTGGCGAAGAGCCGCTGCCCGGCAAGTCGAACTATTTCATCGGCAGCGACCCGTCGAAGTGGCACACCAATGTCCCAACCTACTCCAAAGTCAAGTACAGCAACGTGTATCCCGGAATTGACCTGGTTTACTACGGCAGCCAGCAGCAGTTGGAGTATGACTTCGTCGTCGCGCGCAATGCTGATCCGAAGCAGGCGCGGCTGCGCTTCACCGGCGCCAGCAAGCTGAAGCTGAATCACGACGGCGACCTCGAGATCGTCGCCAAGGACGGCGAGATCGCCTTCCACAAGCCGGTCGCTTATCAGATGAAGGACGGCCAGCGCCAGCCGGTTGAAGGCCGCTTCCAACTGTTGGCGAAAAATACCGTTGGCTTCGCCGTCAAAGATTACGACCATAGTCGCGAGCTGGTAATTGACCCGGTCTTGGGGTATTCGACCTACTTGAGCGGGAGCGGCTCGGCGGAAGATACCGAAGGGCTCGCTATTGCCGTTGATAAATCGGGGCAGGCGGTGGTGACCGGATTTACGGACTCAACCACTTTCCCAGTCACCAGCGGCGCCTACCAGCCGACGTTGGAGGAATTCGCCCAAGATGCCTTCGTGACCAAACTGAATTCGACCGGAACGGGGCTGATCTACTCCACCTTTCTCGGCGGGAGCAGTGGCGCCACCGGAAGCGCGGTTGCATTGGACAGTGCGGGAGATGCTTACGTAGCGGGAAACGCCGGTCTTGACTTTCCGACTACCGGCGGGGCGTTTCAGACCACCGCCCGTTGCGTTCAAGGCAAGTATGAATGCGCAATCGGCTTCGTTACTGAGCTGAACCCGCAAGGCTCAGCCCTTGTCTTCTCGACGTACTTAGGTGGAAGCGGGCGCTCCTTGGCATTCGGCGACGCCGTTTTAGGTCTTGCGCTTGACGTCCACGAGAACATTTATGTCACCGGATATGCGGCCTCACTCGATTTTCCGGTCACCCCTGGCGCCTTCCAGACCACCAACAAGGCCCCGGCGGACAATCCCTACAATGCATTCTTGAGCAAGCTGAGCGCGGGTGGCGCGCACCTGGTCTACTCTACGTATCTCGGCGGAAGCGGCTCCTCTGAGGAGTCTTGCTGCGGCGATCAAGGCCAGTCGGTAGCGGTCGATGGCTCAGGATTCGCCTATGTCGGCGGCCTTACGTTTTCCCCCGATTCCCAACGACCTCGGGGACCCTCCAGACCGTATACCACGGCGGCCAATTCGGGACTGGATTTGTCAGCAAGTTCAACGCCGACGGCTCTTCGCTGCTTTACTCGACTTACATCAGCGGGACAAGCTACCCGGCGGGAAGGGACACCGGCGATATCGTGACCGCTATCGCTGTGGACAGTTCCGGCGACGCATATATCACCGGCGGCACAATCTCCCTCAACTTCCCGGTCACGGCCAACGCCTTTCAAAAGGCCAATAATTCGATCGGTACAAGCATGAGCTTTGTCTCCAAAATCAATCCGAAGGGAACGAGTTTCGTCTACTCGACCTACTTAGGCGGGACAAACTTCGGCCAAGGTAATGGCATCGCGGTCGACACGACCGGAGAAGCTACTGTGACCGGCTTTACCTACGATGAAAACATCTTCCCGCTGACACCGGATGCCTTTCAATCTCAGAACCAAACCACCTCCTATTCGGCAGGCGCGAATGCTTTTCTAACCCGACTCAATCGTGACGGATCGGCGTTGATCTATTCTACCTTTCTTGGCGGCCATTTTGAGGCCGATGGATTGGCTGTGGCTGTCGACTCAGCAGGTGACGCCTATCTGACGGGCAGCACACTTGGCGGTGCCTTCCCGGTGTCGGTCGGCGCTTTTCAGCCGAAGTACTCTGGCAATTCGAATCACGACTATTACAACGCGTTCGTCAGCAAATTTTACTTTGGGACGCTCCCTGCCTCGCTGGCTACCACAACGACGCTGTCCACCAGCACGAACACCGTGCAGGAAGGCGTTCCGTTCACTTTAACTGCCCATGTCGCTCTTGCCGATGGAACTGCGGTAACCCGGGGCTCCGTCAACTTCGTCTTTAATGGAAACGATTATGGCACGGTGGTTCTAGACAGCGCCGGCGATGCGATCGACACGAGAACTGTCGATTTGCCGGGAAAGTACACAGTTTCCGGCGATTATGTCGGCGTCAGCGACGAATTGCCTAAGTACGGACCCAGCACAAGCCCGTCCGTGACTCTCACTGTTTTGAGCCAGGTAGCGCCACCGGTGTTCACTCCGGCAGGCGGCATCGACTATAACCGAGTCGAAGAAGTCTCGCTGAGCTCCGCGACCCTTGGCGCATCGATCTACTACACCATCAATGGTGGCACGCCCACTTCTTCCTCCATACTCTTTAATTCCTATAATCCGATCACCATCGTCGGAACCATGAAGATCCAGGCGATCGCGGTCTATAACGGAACCTCCAGCGCAGTGGCGTCTGCTACTTACACCTCTCCAACTTACCCCACTACGCCCATCATCAACTTCAGCCAGGGCTTCCCGCTTACTGCTGGGGTAATGACGACGAATGGCAGCGCCTCGTTGTCCTACGGCCGACTGGGTCTGGCAATGTCTAATGGCTATGACGAGGCGGCAAGCTCCTTCTATGCCACTCAGGTCAACGTGCAATCGTTCACCACCGACTTCAACTTTGAAGTAACAGGCGCCGCGGACGGTTTCACATTCACCATCCAAAATGCGGGACCAAACGCTCTTGGTGGCGATGGCGCGGGGCTGGGTTTTGTGACCATCCAGAAGAGCCTCGCCATAAAATTCGACATTTACAACAATGTGGGCGAGGGGGCGGACTCGACCGGACTCTACATCTGGGGACGCACGCCGACCGTCCCAGCCATCAATCTCTCAGGAACTGGAATTGATCTGGGAAACAACCAAATCTACGTCGCTCACCTGACCTATGACGGCGCAATCTTGAACCTGACCATCACCAACCTCCATACACGGGCTTCGTTTTCCCACTTCTGGGAGATCAACATACCATCGACAGTCGGGGGGGCGACTGCCTACGTCGGCTTTACCGGCAGCACCGGAGGGGATGCCTCAGACATCAGCCTTAACAGCTGGACTTACGAGTCCGGCTTGCCGGCGGCTCCCAATTTCGCCACCGGCTTTGAAGACGGCAACGGTGTGTATCTCAACGGAACCGCTGTTCCCTCTAGATCGACGGTTCGACTGACTAGCGGCCTCAAGAACCAGGCAGGCAGCCTCTTTTTTCCAAATGCGCTCAACATTCGATCTTTCACCTCGAAATTTGGCTTCCAAATCACCAATCCATCGGCTGACGGTTTGACTTTCACCATCCAGGGAGTAGGACCAACGGCGCTTGGCGGCACTGGAGGCGGGCTGGGCTACAACACAATCCCGAAGAGCGTGGCGCTCAAGTTCGACCTTTTCAACAATGCGGGAGAAGGCGTCAACTCAACTGGTACTTATACCGGAGGGACTACGCCAACCCTTCCTTCCGTCGACCTCACGGGCACCGGAATCGACCTGCACAGCGGTGATCCGATGACCGTCGATCTCAGCTACAACGGCATCGTGCTCACCATGACCATCACCGATCAGATCACCAAGGCACACTATACGCATCCGTTCACCGTCGACATACCGGCAGCAGTCGGTGGCACAACTGCCTTTGTCGGGTTCACCGGAGCGACCGGTGGTGAGACGTCCAAGCAGAGCATCCTTACCTGGACATTTACCCCGGGGAGTTAAAACCAGCAACTCAAATCAACATATTCGGCCTCTATCCTCGCAGTAAGATCGCAGATAGAGGCCAGTTTCCTCGAAATACACGTCGGAAAAGGTAACCTTCTGGCGATCGCCGCCAGAAGGTCAGGGCAAAAGAGGCTCTGTCTCCCTCGTGCTGTCACCGGGTTTTTCCGCTTTGTGTCCATGCGGGCGCTAAGGCGCTAAAGCGGCAGCTTACACAGGCAAGACATTGCTGGCGAGATGACGCCCATTTTCATGGACGTGACAGAGATCAAGCTTTTTCAGTAAATCCCGAATGGTCCACACCGTTTACCCACGACAACACCGGTTGTCGCGGGGGATGCGATGGGAGAAAATGGGGGCATCTCAAGAAAGGGAAGGCTTCGTACGTTAAGCTGCGAGCAGGCTCAGTAACCCATTCATTTTCGGAGCATGGGAAACAGTAGGATCTATGAAGAACAGGGCTGCGGAAAAAATACTGGCCGGCCACAACTCGAAGGATGTCTTGAGAGCCTTCGTGAGGGCGACACCCTTGTCGTCTGGAGACTAGACCGGCTTGGAAGAAACTCGGCCGATCTTGTCAGGCTTAATGCCGAACTCGAACAGCGCAATCAATCTTGAATCACTTACCGAAAAGATTGAAACTCGTTCTCCAGCTGGCCGCCTGGTGTTCCACGTCTTCGCGGCCCTAGCAGAATTCGAGCGCAATTTGATCCGCGAAAGAACGGTTGCTGGCCTTCAAATCAGCTCGCGCTCGCGGCCGCAAAGGAGGTCGCCTCCTAAAGAGATTAAGACCATACGCGCCCTACTCAAAACCACAGATGTCCCTGGACCGAAATCGCAGCCCGTTTCGGCATCGCCCGATCAACCCTGTACCGTGCGGTACTCAAACCTGCGGCGTGATGCCCGAGATCGGTAGCCAATCGCAATCCCTTTTTGCAGCCCAAATCGCTGGACTTTGGGTCAACCCAAGGTTGGCTAAATCGAAGCTACGGAAAACGTTTTGCGGGCACATCCCGGTGGGGTAGATCCTCATCGCGGATCGAAAGTCACATAGCGATTCGCGTGACTGATGAACACACTTTGGAAGAGTACGGTTGGCAACAAGCCGTCTTCTTCTGGCACCGGGAGGCTCTGGCCAAAGCGTACCGGAGTCACAAATGAGATATTGCTCAAGATATAAGCGCCAATCCGCATGTCCTGCGGGGCCAAGGCGGCGAAAGCTTGATTTGCTCCGCTCGTCTGTAGCGCGGCCCTCTCCAGCCTCTTGAGTTCCAGCCCCTTTGGATACGGAAAAAGAATTGGCCCGTCGCTCCCGGAATCCACCTGTAACAAGATTTCCCGGGGTCCTGCGCCCGAGAGACGGGCAGAGATCACCAGGCGCTCCACATAGGGCAATTCACTCTCAGGGTGCTGGGGGGCAACGAGCGGAATGTGCTCGCCATGCACAAACCCCGCCAGCGTCTGTGTCGCGTCCAGACAAACCACTTTGTGTCTATAGTCGATGAGCAGATCGAAATGCGCCAAAAAATTCTCACCCAGGACCCCGCGAATGCGGGTGTCGGCCGCTCGAATCTGCTCAAGTTCCTTAACGAGAACAAAGGGCTTATCGACGGTAAGGGAGCCAGCCTCCAAGGTTTCTAGAACAGCGATGGACGCCTTCGCATAGTTGGCAACAGAAACCAGGCCGACCGCGCCTTGAGGCTTGAGGTCGAGTTCTGAAGCCAGCGACGGATCGGCCACCGTAACCTGGCTTCCTGTGTCTACCATGAAATCAAATGGTCCTTTGTGGTTGATCCTCACCGGAATAATGATGAGGGCGCCTTGAACGAATCGTGGGTTTACACTAGCGATGCCCCCCGGGCAACGCGCTTCGGCGTCGAGCAACGGAAGGGCAATCGAAGTCAGGGCGAAAAAGGCTAGTAGCTCAAGACGGGCGTTGGAGAACGCGTGTTTCATGTCGACTTCCTCCTCGCGGATTGCGCGGTGAGGGCGACATTGATACATTTGGCGCGGTTACCTCAATGCATAGCGGGTGAAATGTGAGCCCCTACGGGTCCGAAAAATCTCACCGGCTAAGCCGTTGATGGGCTGTGACTTGTTGAGTTTTATCCAGGTTCTGAGAACAAGATTGGAATAGCTGGAAGGCCGAGAGGACCATCCGCAGTGGCAGAAGCGAAAACCCAGCCTCGCCCCTTACGCTTCGGAAACTTCGAGCTTGACCTTCGTGCCGGAGAATTGCGCAGGGCTGGCGTGAAGCTCAAACTGAGCGGCCAGCCGTTTCAGATTCTGACCATTCTGCTGGAGCATGCGGGCGAAGTGGTGACCCGGGAAGAATTGCGAGAGCAACTCTGGCCGGACACATTCGTCGATTTCGACCATAGTCTCAACAAGGCGATCAATAAGATTCGAGAGGTGCTCGGAGATTCCGCGGAAAGCCCGCGTTTTGTCGAAACCCTGCCTCGGCGCGGTTACCGTTTTGTAGCCCCCGTTGCGAGTGGCGGCCCTGCCTCTAAAAAACTGGCCGAAGAAGCACCGCCCAAGGCCGGCCTAAAACCTCTGCGCTACGGGTTGATGGTTTTCGGGGTGGGTTTAATAACCGTTGCTGCCCTGAACCTCTGGAAAAGTGTCTTCAGCGACAAGGCAACGCTGAGAGTAATCCGCTTTACAAAACTAACCGATGATGGCCGGGCAAAATCCGGCCCGATGGCTACAGATGGTTCGCGAATCTATTTTAACGAACACAATCTTGTCACTCAGGTGTCCGTCGAGGGTGGGGAGGTCGTCGCGCTTCCGTTGCCCCTCAAGGTGCCCGCATTGCTCGATATGTCCAGGGAAGGACACGAGTTTCTGGTAGCCAATGACGACGATTTTTTTGACACCTCGTTCTGGGTTCAACCGGTAACAGGAGGATCTCCGCGCCGTGTTGGTGCAATCCTCGGTTCTTCCGCTGGATTTGGCGCCGACGAAACGACCGTCCTTCTAGGGAGGGAGCGCGAAGTCGACTCCGTGCAACGAGACGGTTCCTCCTTTCGAAGGCTGTTTGCGACAAGTGGCACTCCCTCATACTTCCGCTTTTCGCCGGATCTCAGTACCTTCCGCTTCACTAACTTTGACTATTCATCGAATGCCAGGACAATTATGGAGGCTGCTGCAAATGGGGCCGGCCTGCACAAGGTGCTCGATGGATGTTGTGGTGAATGGACTGCGAACGGGAATTTTTTTATCTATCAGGATAAGCGCAATGGAAGGAACGATCTCTTTGTGTTGCCGGAGGAGAAAGGTCTCTGGGCAAAGAGGCAAGGAAAAAAGCCATTTAGGCTGACGAACGGTCCTCTGGACTTTCAGTATCCTCTGCCCAGTAAGGATGGCAAGCGGGTCTTCGCCATCGGCACTTCGCGCCGTTCAGAGCTGGCCCGATACGACGCGCGTAGCCTTGAATTCATACCGTATCTACCGGGAGTCTCAGCTGATAGCGTGGCATTCTCTCCAGACGGACAATGGGTTGCCTACACTTCCTACTCGGATGGCACGTTGTGGCGGAGCAAAATAGATGGAACGAATCGCCTTCGGCTTACCTTTCCGCCGCTGCAGGTTTTTCTGCCGCGCTGGTCGCCCGACGGCAGACAAATTGCGTTCAATGCCAGACTACCCGATAAGGTTTGGAACATCTACATTATCTCGAGCGAAGGAGGTACCCCACAAAGAGTTCTTCCGAGCGGAGAAAGTCAGATGGATGCGAATTGGTCTCCCGATGGAAACTCGCTGGCATTCGGCTCGATGCAGGTTCCCCATAATCCGATCTACATCATCGACCTGAAGTCGAAGCGTGTCTCGGCCTTGCCGGGTTCATTCGGGTTTTATTCCCCCCATTGGTCGCCGGATGGAAGACACATGGCCGCCATAAGAACCGAAAAGCCTGAAACCCTGTATCTCTTCAACTTTGCCACACAGAAATGGAGGCAAGCATTCGGCGGAGAGATTGGCTATGAGAATTGGTCACACGATGGGAGATACGTCTATTTTGAGAGCTACCTTGCGAAGATCGCTCGTTTCCGGATTATGCGCCTTCGGCTAACCGACGGAAAGGTAGAGGAGTTAACAAATCTCGATAAAACTGTGGGTTTGACAGACTCGGAATATGCAAATTATTGGTTCGGAATCGCCCCTGACGATTCTCCATTGATCTTTCGCAGCATCAGCACTCAGGAAATCTATGCACTCGAAGTGGAATGACCCGAGTAGATTCGCTGGGTTTTCTAACTAGCTCGTCGAAGTCTTCCCGATCCCTTGAAATTGTGTAACTAGCTGCCCGCAGTGCAAGCTCATCACGGTGGCTCTCATTGCGGACGGTCCAATAAACAACCGCTGAACTGCCTGCAAAGTCGTGCATTATAGGTAAGTTGCTGCCAGCGCATGAAAGCTCCAGCGGTCAAAGACCTTCGTTAGCGTACATAAATTTCCGTTTCGTGAGGTGTCCCCTAGCAGCCCTGACCCGCCGGGCTTTCCAGCGCTATTTTCGACCTTGACTTCCGGCCCCGCGAAAGCCATTAAAATTAAGGCTGGGAAGCGGTGGGTCAAAACTTACTCTTCAGAACCCCGGCACGAGCGCTATAACGACCTCAGGATGGCGGCAAGGATCAGTTTTTAAGGAATATCGAGAAAGGTATGGGCATTACGGACAAGGCCGTATTTCTTCCGGTCGCGGGGCGGAATTCTTGATGGATTTCCAGAAAGATCCATCAGAAGAAGTGCTTGACGGCTTGAGCTGCGTCGGGCGTATCCTATAGATGACTTCCGGCGGGCTCCACCCCACCGGAAGGGTGCTACACCTGCTTTACCTCATGAGGCAGAGCAGAGCTGCAATCCACCGCAAGGGCAAATGGATTGCAAGGTTGAAGCGCATGTTTATAGAGAACATGACTTCTACCTCCTTTCAACGGGAATGACGGCCCTGTTCGCGCAGGGCCGTGTTGCTTTGGCAACCTCGGTTTTGCCCCTGCTCTAACCAAACGCACATTGTGAAGCCCCGCTAAAAGCGCAGCTCTAGTGTACCTAGCGAGCTTTCGTCCTGCGCGCAGGTATTCGCTTTTCCTTCGCTCACCCTGCTACCGATTCTGGGGTTAGCGCAATCTCCGACGCCTTCCTCAAAGTCTAAGCAAGCCACGATCGCCAACAACAATGTCGATTGTTGTTGGTGATGCGGCCTATACTGCTTTCATGGCAGAATTCCAGCTGTTGCCTTCCGCCAGCTCGCTTTCGTCCCTACCCCCGGGCTTCCCGCGGCCGGCTGGCAGGATCCTGACCTCAAACCCCCTCGTCTCCCGGCCTGCCCCTCTCGAGCCGAGAAAGGAAGTCAGGCGTTCCCGGCAGCGGGTGCTCTTCTGCCGCTGCGGGTCGAGTTCGATCTGGGCCCGCGGTCTCTGCCAGCGCTGTTACAGCCGGGTGCGGGCCGATGAAAGACACTTTGCCGGACTACGCGATCGGGTGCTCGCCCGGGACCGTCATACCTGTCAGGGATGCCAGGCGACCTCGATCTCGACCGTCCTCGCTGTCCATCATCGCCAGCCGGGCGTCTCCTCGCTTGAACTTCTGGTCACCCTCTGCCCGGCCTGCCATGCCTTGGTCGAACGCACCCAGGTGCTCTTTCGCGATGTGCCCGAACTTCTCCGGCTGCTCTGGCGGGAGCTCCACCCGGCGGCGAGCGAGCAGCTGCCGCTCTTCCTATGACCGGCTCCGCCCTGGTCCCGATCGCGCCGCCGACGCCGGCAACTTTCGACTGGCTCCGCGCGACGGTGCTGGCCGGCGTTGCCTCTCCGTATTCGAAGCGCAATTACTCGCGGGCCTTCGACGAGCTGGGAAAGTTCCTGGATTCGATCGAAGAACCGCTCTCGCGCTCGAGCCTAGTCGCCTACCGGACGCAGCTCCTCGAGCGGGGTCTCTCGGCTTCTACGATTAATGTCCAACTCTCGGCGATCCGCCAGCTGGCCGCTGAGGCCCGACGCACCGGGATCCTCGACGCTGAGACCGCGGCCTCGATCACCGATGTCCCCAATGTCCGCCAGCAGGGCACCCGGACGGGAAACTGGCTCAGCCGCGACCAGGCGAAAGAGCTGCTCGCCGTGCCCAACCAGGAGAAGCTGATCGGCAAGCGCGACCATGCTCTTCTGGCCCTCCTGCTTGGCTGCGGACTACGCCGTCAGGAACTGGCCGTGCTCAAATTTGAGGACATCGTCGAGCGCGAAAGCCGAGCGGTGATCGTCGACCTGGTGGGGAAGGGAAGGCGCGTCCGGACGGTGGCCGTGCCCTTCTGGGTCAAGCAGAGCATCGACCGCTGGACAGCCGCTGCTGACATTCAAGATGGGCCCCTGCTCCGGCCGGTTTCGAAGTCCGGCAAACCGGGCAAAGTGGCACTCGGCGATTGGTCGGTCTGGTCGGTCGTCGAACGGTGCGCCAAGGAGATCGGCATCCAAAATTTCGGCGCCCATGACCTGCGCCGGACCTGCGCGAAGCTTTGCCGGAAGTCGGGTGGCGATCTAGAGCAGATCAAGTTCCTACTTGGGCACTCGTCGATTCAGACCACCGAACGCTATCTCGGGTCTGAGCAAGAGATTGCCGTGGCCGTCAATGACACCTGGAGCTTTTAACACGAATTGCTCGGAAATGACCGCAGGGCTGGTGACAGCGGAGCATCTCGGTTTAATGAATCTCAGTTTAATGATAAGAATGGTTCTTTGTTGGAGTGTTTATGTCTCATGCGTCCCATGCGGCTCACGTCGCCACCCTGATTGATGATCTGCCAGTGTTATCGCTGAGCGGAATTACTTATCTGTTGGAAAGGCTCGCACACCAGATAGGGGGAGCGTACAGCCGGGGGCGTGATCCAGCTACCTCGGGAGGTCTTAGACTGTGCTGTGAGGATTTGCTGCCCATGATCCACATGGCCAAATACTATTGGCACTTCATCGGCACGGCTCCCGACCGACCTTCACCAAGGATTACTTCAAGTGCGCGATCTCCATGTTCCGGAAGTAAACTTCCGCTCCTTCGCACTGGAAAAGAATCTTGCCGTGCGTGGTGTTAGGGTTGGTGCCAACCAGCGCGGCTCTGCCATTTACAAAGTAAAGGATTCGATCGTGCGCAACGACGAGTTCCAGGACGTTCCATTCCCCGTGGGGCTTTTCAAGGTCATTGACAGGATCGCGGTCCCCGGTGACATTTACAAGCGGCCCACGGCCGATATGCGCGATGCGGATGTATTGTGTCGGGCTGGGTTCCGCCGTGCTCTGATAGGTATGCCCGTCGACAGTGATTCCAGTGCCATTGATCACCCACATGTCGCCGGTTCCACCCTCATTGATCTGAAATTCCATCAGCCGTCCCCAGACCCGAAGAGGCCCGGTGATGTTGTACTGGATCCCGCTATCGCGAGCCTTGCCCAGGCGCGGCGCGTACATCTTTTCTCCCCATTTGAACTCGGCGCGCAGATAGTAATTCTCATACTCTTTCCGGGTAACGAGGCCGCCGAACTCCTCCCCGGAGATATGTAGCATTCCGTCTTCGACCTGAAAAACTTTGTCTGGATCGTGGTTGATCCCATGATCCTTGAGCAGCGTAACGAAGCCTTCGAAGTTCTTCCCGTTGAAGAGCGGCTTGAGTTTCGAGTGAGGCGGGATGTTCTCTGCCTGCTGCGCGACCCCTGGTAAGGCGCACGTCACGATCAACATCGGCGTTACAAAGCACAAGGCAATTCGTCGGATCGCGATCGAGCCTCTCAATTGAGTTCTCCTCTTCGTCTTACCAAGTTCGGCTTGTTGCCGCGTTTGAATAGATCCAGTTCCAAGCAGACATAGTAGATTGCGGCGTAGTTCTTCGCTAGCGACTCAGTGCATTAATATTGCTGCCGGAGGCCAGTTATGAATCGCAGAAGATTTCTCGGCGCTTCCCTCTCTGCGGGGGCGGCGATGGCAAGCTCTCCCCTCTTGCCGAAGCCGCAGGCAATTGTCGGCGCAGAGAACACCGGCGGTGCCCAAACGAAGCCAAGGAAGTTGCCAATCGGCGTCTTCAATCCTCCGTTTCGAGATCTTACCCTGGACGAAATGCTCGACAAGTTCTCGAGCCTCGGGATTGAGGCGGTCGAGATCGGCGCCGGCGGGTACACCGGAACACCTCAATGCCCAGTGCCCGATCTGCTGGCGAACCCCGCGAAGGCGCGCCAGTGGAAGAAGAAATTCGATGACCGCAGCATGCCCATCATGGCGCTTACTTGTCACACCAACGCTCTGCACCCCGACCCGGCCAAAGCTGCCGGCTTTGCGCTGCAGTTTCGTCAGGCTCTCCAGCTTGCCGGCATGCTGGAGATTCCCACGGTAGTCGGTTTCTCCGGATGCCCGGGCGGCTCACCCACGGACACCACTCCTAACTGGGTCGTTTACGGCTGGCCATCGGATCACAGTGCTGCGCTCGCCTGGCAGTGGAAGGAGCGGGTAATCCCGTACTGGGGAGAGACGGTGCGTTTTGCGCGACAATGCGGCGTGCGCCGGATCGCGCTTGAGATGCACCCCAATTTCGTCGTCTACAATCCACGCACTCTGCTTCGCCTTCGCGAAGCGGTGGGACAAGAGATCGGTGCGAACTGCGACCTTAGCCACCTCTTCTGGCAGCAGTGCGACGCCGTCGAGGTCATCCGCTCTCTGGCCCGGCAGGGAGCCATTTACCATGCGCACATGAAAGATACCGCGTTCTTCCCCGAAAATGTGGACCGCTTCGGGGTCCTTAACTTCGCCGCGTCGCCCAACGACAAGGAAGGGTCAGAGATGTTCCGCGCCGTAGGCTATGGGCACGGAGTCAGCCTATGGAAGGACGTAATCGCGGCATACATGGCAGTAGGTTACGACGGCATGCTCAGCGTGGAGAATGAAGACAACCTGCTCAGCGCGGAAACAGGAGTGACACGATCGCTCGCGGTGCTCAAGAACGCCCGCGAGGAGCTCCTGTCCAACCATCTCAATCCCGGCGATTCACCCGGATAGTCAGGCGCAATTGTCCTCTGCCATAGGCGGGATTACGGAGCCCGAAGCCAAGCAACATTTCTGCGCCTTCTGCCATCTTGACAAATCCTGATAGATAATGGTCAGGGTCTTGCCCTCGTGTTGCGCGAGATCAAAAGAATCGAACGAACGCTTTTCATGCTGGCGTGGCTCGAAGATCCAGCGCTGCGGCGGCGGGTCACCGCCGGTCTAAACAAAGGCGAGGCCCGGAATTCGCGGCGCGGGCCGTGTTTTCAATCGGATGGGCTAAATCCGCGATCGACCCTTCGAGAATCAGCGGCATCGCGCCAGCGGGCTGAACCTGGTTGTGGCCGCCATCACTCTCTGGAATACCGTGTACCTGGAACGCGCAACCGAGCAGATGGCAAGATCGCGGCAGATCGATCGCGCCTTGCTCCAGCATGTCTCTCAGCTTGGCTGGGAGCACATCAATCTCACCGGCGATTACACCTGGCACACCAATAAATGGGTAGCCAAGGGTGGTTTCAGGCCTCTCCGAAGCCCGAGAAACCCCTCCGCCTCGCCTTAGCGTACATAACTTTCCCTTTCTTGAGGTGCCCCCAACACCAGCATTTTGTGTTGCAAAGTCCCACTGCGATTGCTTTTTCATCGGCAAATAGGTTTTTGCAGCAAAGCCTTGCCGTACGATTTTTGACGTTTGGTGTAGTCGCCCCAGGTCGCATCTGATAACGGGCTTCCCGACCATATTCCACTTAGCGAAGGTGATATAGAAATGCAGGTGAAAATCTTTAAGAATTTCTTAGCGGTGTTCCCAATTGCTCATTCGGTAACCATTACCTTCGTGCATACTGATCATAGAAACAACGCAGATCTGGGGAACGGGGCAGGAGCCACCGGAAAGGGTGTTCCTACCCCGTATTTTTTGGTCGGGCTCTTGCAGCGCGGCGTAACATATCACCAGGCTAGCCATTCTGTCGAGCATAGCCATCAGCATTACCCCGTCTCCCAGCTCTGTTTGCCAAAGGGCTACTCGAAAGAGTAGCCCTTGACTCCACCGCATGAAATTCCTGGCATTATGATGGTGTTCTAGGTGAAGCAACATTCGCCTGCCTGCGATGCTGTTCAACTGGCTGGTCACGGGGGAAGTGATCGCGTCCAATCCCGCTCATGCCATCCGGAGGTGAAGACTTGCTTTGGTGTTTTGTCTCCATCGCGCCTAGCTAGGCGACCGTAGAAAGGCAGCTGCTGGCTTCAGCGTACATAGTTTCCCTTTGTGGGGTGTCCCCATATTTCTGACCATGAGACCTATTGGTTGCGGAACAATGGAGGCCGTGCGCCCCCTTGCATATTCCCCGGGATTTAACGCTTTAATGCCAAGGCTGAGGGAAAGGCGTTATCGCTTGATAGGTTCTGGGAGGCCGGTCTGCTTGTTTCAGCTCGTGAGTGGTAGGCGTCGGCCGTGGCGGATGTGCAGGATGTAGACCACGTCGTTTTCGATAGTGAAGAGAACCCGATAGGTGTGAGGCTTTTGGCCGTAGAGCAGATGGCGCACTTCAAAGGGAAACAGCCTGTTCTCAGGCGCAATGGGGCAACGCTTCGGGGATTCCGCTAGGGAGGCAACGGCACCGTTCATGCGCTGAAACCATCGCAGACCGGTATCACCGGCATGTTGTGCTAGCAGCCAATCGAGGATGTTTGTCGCGTCTTCTTCCGCTTGCGGAGTGATTTCAACGCGGAAAGTCATGCTTGGCGCGTAACTCTTCCATGAATGCGGCGGCCGGACGTGTGCGCCCCGCTTTTACGTCCGCGTATCCCCGGCGGATACCCTCAACCGCTTCCTGAAAGTCTTGGCGCTCCCACTCGAAAGCATCGCGCAAAACTTCATCCAGCGCCGTCGTGGGGTCTTGCCCGTGCCGGAGCGCATAGTCGTTGAGCTGCGCCTGACGTTCGGGTGTGAGCTGGAGTGCCATATGTTTGAGGGTAAGGAAGAGCCGAGGCCGATGTCAATCGGAGTAATGCGCTTCCAGATGGTCGGATGGAGTGTCTGCGGGCCGGGTGTAAGTTCAATTGGCCCAGCCGGAGGCTGCCAACGCGCTAGCTTGGTGACCCACCTCGCTCCCGCTTTGTCATAAGTCAGTAGCAGGGGTACCGATCCTATGCTGCCTTTGACCATGTCCCGCCAACCGCTCGTTGCCATATGTGAGCATAGAGATTCTCCGCGACCAACTTCTTTTCGTCAGCGGTAAATGGTGGTGTGGGGAGACTCGTAAACACTTCATCAAGAATGAACACTCCGACGTCGGCCCAAAGCTCAATCAGTATGGTCTCCTTCGATGGTGGAGATTAGTCTATCCTGTCTTGCCGAACTGTCGTTCGCTGTTTTGTTCTACGTCCATGAGGCCTCACTACACCAAACGTCACGAATCGTACGGCAGACGGATCATCCTACCGCCCTGCCGACAAACAACGTCGCGATTCGAGGCGGTGGTTGTTGCTGCTCGCCCGATCGGACACTTCTACCCAAGGCAAACCAAACTGCTCGGTCACCACCTGAAAGACAAACCAGGGGTACCCACCCATCGTTTTTTTACTGTACGTCTTCCGAGCGGCGAGAGGTGCTTTGAAGAGTAGAGCATGGGAATGTCCGAGCTGGAGCATGAACTTGAGTTTCCGGGCACGCCGATCGAACACCTTTTCTTCGTAGAAGAGGGAATGGCCTCGATGACCACTACTTTCCGGGACGGATCTCAAGTTGAAGTTGGGATGTTCGGATACGAGTCCGTCATTGGTGTGTCCGCGCTGATGGGAACCAAGCAGAGCCTCAACCGCGTCTATACCCAAATTGCAGGAAAAGGCTACTCTTGCACGATTGAGGATGCCAGAAAAGAATTCCGGCGAGGCTCCACGTTTCAGGAGATGGCGCTCCGCTATGTCCAGGCGCAGCTTGTCCAGGTCATTCAGTCTGCCGGCTGCAATGCAACCCACAATCTTGAGCAAAGGCTCGCCCGATGGCTACTGATTTGTGCGGATCGAGCCCATAGCGACACCTTCGAGATGTCGCATGAATATCTGGCCCAGATGTTGGGAGCGAGCAGGCCAACTGTCTCTATAACGGCCTTCATTCTGAAAGGACGGCAGCTTATCGAGTACAACCATGGACTCATCCACATCCTCGACGTTGCTGGGCTTGAAAAGGTGGCTTGTGAGTGCTATCAGGTCATCAAGGAACACCTCAATAACTATGCCGAGTTTGAGAGCTCCATCACCGCGTAGGGATGCGTCGGCTTCACGAGCTTGGTGAAGCAGCCGGGCAACGCCGTCATCGCAAATTCGAGAGACTTCTTTGCTGTACGGAATAACCGACATGCGCAAGGCGTCGCTAGGTGCAACCGAGCTTGGTGCGATCGGTCGAAGGGTTACCTTGGTACTACCCGCACAGCTGTTTAGTGTCTTATGGAACAGACAACGCCACGATTTGCCTGTACTACATATCTCGATCGATATACCTTCACTAAGGGCGGCCTCCTCCTCGCTGGCGCCTAAAGCCCCCCCAAGCGCCCGGTTAGAAGTTGGTGGTCGAGGTATGATGAGGTCTTTATTCTCTCCTTGAGCAGTTCGGGAGTGATTGTCACCGCTTCAGGTTTCGCTACATAACGAGCGCGTTGCCGACCATGCGGTCAGCCAGACGACGTGCTTGGCCTGGTGCAGCTCTGACTCTCACGATGAAACACCGCATCACTGGCCACAACCACCTCCTGTGAGTTTGCGTCCCACGGTCTCGTATCATGAGCCTAAATAGTGGATGTTAGTGGGCTTATAACTAATAACATGCAGGCCCGCATATTACCGAAGTACTTACATCCTGTTATTTCAGCTATCCGTAACACTGAATATTACGTCCTAGCATTCAGTACAAGTCATGCTTGGTGCCCAAAGGTTCCCGGCACTCTTGATCAGGTGATGCGGCTGGTGGGTAACCGTGCTGTTGTCTCGCTTGCCTGAGTTGTACGGGGATGAATAGGACGCTTTGACTGTGCTGCGGTAAGGCATGCTGCCTGCCCGATGGGACAGCTAGCCCACATTTTACTTAGGATCCGGCGATTATCCCTGCCTCAGAGCAGTGCGTGTTGAGGGTAGGGGATCTCTCGTTTCGAAAACGCTAAACAGCTGAGGGAGTATATCGTGCAGCCATACAATTATTCGTCTAATCTGCCTAGAAACATTGCAAGGCTATCTGTGCTTGCGGTCGCACTTTCAATGTTCGTAACAACGGTCTACTCCCAGGGGCAGCAAACGATTCAAATCACCGCGACGAATCCGGATGGGACCGGCACCGGGACCGCGAGGCTAGGGATTCCAGTCAGTCTTGTGGCGACCGTCTCCGCTGGGCAGTCGCAGGTGGTTAACTGGAGCCTGACCAGCGGGGGTAATATCTCGGCGACGAGTAACTCGGCTGCAACCTATACGCCACCGTTCATGCAGCCCTCCTGAGCGCATAAAGCTCGTATAGCGGTCATCGATCGAATCGAACAAGATCGAACATTTGCACAACAAGAGGATGACAACGTGAGCTCGGCGGAGGCGAAACTACAAGACGAAGCAGGACGGCTCGCAGCCCTTCGCCGCTATGAGGTTCTGGACACTCCGAGAGAGCCTGCCTTCGACCGTATCACGGCCCTAGTCAAAAGGGTGTTGAAAGTCCCAATATGCAACGTGTCGCTTATTGACGCCGACAGACAGTGGTTCAAGTCCTGTGTAGGTCTATCGGTTTCTGAAACCCGGCGTGATGAATCCTTTTGCACTCACACAATCATGGAACGAGAGCCTTTGTGTGTTCCGGATGCAAAGCTGGATACGCGCTTTCTAGCAAACCCTCTCGTAACCGGTGACCCTTTCATTCGGAGCTACCTTGGTTTTCCTCTATCGACCCCCGACGGCTATAACGTAGGTTCACTCTGCGTCATAGACGTCGTTCCTCGAAGCTATAGCCCGAATGAGATCGAAATCCTGAAGAGCTTCGCAACTCTTGCAGGGAATGAACTCGAATTGCGGCGGATCGCCGAGACAGATCACCTCACCGGGGCAGTAACGCGGCGGGGCTTTACGCTCGAAATGGAGAAAATTCTATCGAGATACAGGCGATGGGGACGTCCCGCTGCCCTCCTCTTGTTAGACCTCGATGACTTCAAGCGAGTGAATGACGTTTATGGCCACCCGACGGGTGATCTCGTTCTCCAAACCGTCTCTCGAGAGCTCGTAAGCCAACTAAGACACGGTGACATCTTGGGCCGATTAGGAGGCGAAGAATTCGGGATCCTCCTGCAGGAAACAAGCATTATACAGTCGGTAGAAACCGCGGAGCGTCTCCGCTTGCACCTCCAGTCAGTTCCAGTTCAACACGATCCGTCCATCCGGATAACCGCGAGCTTTGGGATCGCGCCTCTTGATTCTCAGACGGCCTCCGTACAACATTGGCTGGCAGCGGCTGACAAAGCGATGTATGACGCCAAACAAGCAGGACGGAATCGCAGTCATTGTGCCGGAGTGTAGCTGCGGTGTAAATTCCATTAGTGCATCAATATCTCAACCATCTTGAAACCAAAGTGAGGCATGAACTGGAGACCAGGACGGCTGTACCTTCCTTACTTTCAGATGCAGTAAGAAACTTTGTTTCCTGCCCGACATAATCTAAGCTTGCGGGGTACACCGGGAGAGAGGGTGTGGAAGGGGATTCATGAAGAATCTGGGACAAACTGCATTTGACCCTGAAACCTACCTTGCCACTGCCGGACTCGGCCGCAAGATTGTGCGCTTGATGGAAGGCCAAGTCTTTTTTTCGCAGGGAAGTCGCTGCGATTCGATCTTTTACCTTCAGATGGGCCGCGCCAAGCTCACGGTTGTTTCATCAGCCGGAAAAGAAGCCACGATCACCGTTTTTACGGGTGGCGACTTCATCGGTGACGCGTGCATTGCGGCGGTTGCCGGGCCGCATCTGGCGACAGCGACAGCTGTCACCGCGTGTATCGCACTCGAGGTGGAAAGAGAGGAAATGATCCGCGTTCTGCATGAGCAAAGTGCCTTTTCGGATTTGTTCATCGCCGCTCTGCTGATCCGCAGTATGCGAACCCAAGCCGACCTTATTGACCAACTTTTTAATTCCAGTGAAAAGCGTCTGGCAAGAGTTCTGTTGTTAATGGCCGAGTTCGGGAAGCCGGGAGAAGTCGTCGACGAGAAAACACTCATTCCGCCGATTACGCAGCAAGCTCTGGCCGAAATGGTCGGGACGACCCGGTCGCGTGTCAGTCTTTTCATGAATCGCTTCCGCAAACTGGGGTATATCGAATACAAGGAGCGCATTTACGTCCACAAGGCTTTGCTCAACGTGATTTTGCACGACCAGATATCGGGAGCAAACTTTCAGAACGCCTCTTTGCTGGACAAAGGCCGGGATGAATCCGAGGTGGCAAGACACCGGGCAAAGTCCCTTCGCGCCATTCAGCATCCATAGAGGGTGTTTGAAACGTGTTTTGTCAGGAGGAGCCGCCGGTTGAGCATACGGCGAATAGCAGCGATATCGATGAGCGTCTCTCCGACGTTGCACCCTTCGCGGTTCTTAGAGGAGCTTAGTCGGGTATTGTTATCGCTGAGCGGAATTACTTATCTGTTGGAAAGGCTCGCACACCAGATAGGGTGAGCGTACAGCCGCGGGCGTGATCCAGCTACCTCGGGAAGTCTTAGACTGTGCTGTGAGGATTTTCTGCCCATGATCCACATGGCCAATTACTATTGGTACTTCATCGGCGCGGAAACACAGAACTGTGTGTGTAGAGTGAAATGAGATCCCGTCCTTTAAGCGTTGTCTTCCGTACATTGTGGGGGGTTGGTCTGTGTGAAAAACCAGCTTACTTATCATGTACACCTTACATATGGGGTTCCCATACTCGCCTTCATTCTTTAATAGGAGATCTCCGACCTTCAAGCGAAATTCAGCAGACTGTGCGGCGTGGAGCTCCTCCATCTTTAATTTGAGCTGCGCCTTTATGAGCCCTACTTCCTGTCTCATGTCGTCAATTTTGCACACGGCGGACTCCTTAATCTGAGAGTAGGCAGGCCGGCGCGGCGAGGCGTACGAGATATCTCGCACATCAGAGTGGCCGACTCCGACATCGTCAAGCGTCGCCCACCTACCTACCCGGCGAAGGTATCATGTGGCTTATGGCGCTTGTATGTTCAATACTGAACATGACGTCCGATTCTTCCCGGCCTTCTAAAGAACCGCAAGCAATCTAGCTGGTGGTGAACGAAAAGATATCAGACAATGGCATGATGTCAGATGTATGCCTGGCGACAAGAAAGGCCTTGGTCTTCTTTAAGCTTCCATTGCCTGCCAGCAGAGGTGGTCGTTTTCCTTCGCTTCAAGTTCTTGCTCCGTCGGCATAGAGGCAACCGTGGAAAAGCAGAAGAGGCAAATCGAATCAGACATTCCGTTTTTGTTCAAGCTCCGGGCAAAAACTTTGATGGGATTCGAACTGGACCGGGGCATAGCTCTCCGTTCTTTGCCCATATGTTTCCTAGGCGAGGATGTGCCTTGAAGAGTAGACCTGGGTTTCAGAAATCCACAAAGTAGGGCGGAACCAGCCATTATCAAGCAGGGACCTAACGTTCGCTCACATCTACCAACTGCCGCACCCGATACAGATCGATTACTTCAGAAATGCATTTGCCTGCGTGATCTTTTGTACGCCTCAAATCTGCTGGGGGATGGTCACAATTGATCCAACACTCGGGATTGCGCTCACCGAACCATCTCAGCGGGTAGTCGGCGGCCGAGGCCTGGCGCAGCGCCGCTTTGTTGTTGGCAGAAGCGCCGAAGGTGACGAGAGGATGGTCTTCGTCCGTCATGGCAGCAATCTTAACGTGGCAATCACCGCCAGAGCCATTGGAACCTCGTCGGATTCGTCGCGGTGTATTTAACGGTGTACTGAATGTTCCGGTGTCCGAGATAGTCCCGAATGGAGGCTCTAGGAGCGTTTTGGAGGTGTGGCCGGCATTGTTCCCATCGTTCTTTTACCGTACGTTTTCCGAGCGGCGAGAGGTGTCTTTAAGAGTAGAGCACGGGAATGTCCGCCGTCCGGATCTCGACGGTCACACATTCCGTCGCCAGTCCTCTACATGCCCAATCACCCTGGGCTCCTCGAAATCTACACAGACTCTTACCTCCCGGCGATAGAACGACCTTTTATCCTTCACGCGCTTATGGCCGAATAGAATCGATTTCCCACGCAAGGGGAACAGGATCCTACTCACCATGTACACCACGCATTTGGAATGGCCATAGGTTCCTTCTTCCAGTTGCAGCAGGCCTCCAGTCTTAATGTGAAAGAGAGCAGACTCTTCGACGTGGAGTTGATTCATTTTGGACTTGAACTCGGCTTTCAAGACTCTCATCTCTTGTGTGAGCTCGTCGATTCTACTCATGGGAAATGTCATCCTTTCGGGGCGACTATTGCAAAAGAAGTTGACTGCGATGATGCCGGGTCGCCAATTGTAGCGCGGTGGTGCTATCACCTTCACGTCTAAAAGCCGTATGAGGTGCCTAACACGCGCTTACCTTCACTGGAACGCTTGCTAACGTTATCAGCAACATGAATCACAACATACTCGAGGGGGCCGCAACGCGGAGGTAATTGCTTTGGATGAGGTCAGACACCTCGCCCCAATTTACGGCTGAGAGGTCCAGACGCAGACCTACCCAGCAACTCAAGGCCACGCTAGTTGGAGTGAACCATGGTGGGGTGGTGCTCAGTGTGGAATTAGTAGACATCTCTCCAGAACGGAGCCTACAGCATACCCCGATGATTCCATCACCCTGGTAGTCGGAAAGATAGTGGGCAAAGGTCCGTCCGTTAACCACAAAGGCTGCGTGAGTTCCGGTTTTCTTGATCCGCACACCCGGAAGTGCAAGGCAGATCTTTGTTAGCCTTGATAAGCGGGTTGATCGCAGGCAGGTCTGAGCCGAACAAATGTTGATGAGTTCGGAGGAGGGTTCTGCCTTAGCCTGAAATTGCACCAACATGCGCAGCGTCGCTCTAGCATATTCATCTGCCTCCTCGATCAGTGCTGACAGTTGGTGAGGCTCGGTAATGGACTGACGCATCCGACCGTGAACATTGATCAACTCGATTAACTGAGGTTTCACTCTATTGCTGAGCTCTGCCGTCGACATCTTTGTAGCTCGCACATGCTCACCTGCTGCTGAGTCGATGAACTTGAAGCACCAATTGGTTGTTCCCATAGGGCGTCGTGATGAACATAAGTAACCACTGCCCAAACCCGGCTGAAAACTGCGGACACAGGTCGTCCATATGGCGTTCATGGTCATTACCATCTTCACGGTTGACCGTAACTCACGAGATAGGCCAACTTTTGGCGAACCAGTCTTTTCGGATGCCATATCACCTGTTAAGGCCTAGAGGGCTCAATCATGACTTGTTCTGTGCATCAGGAGCCTCAGTAGCGGCTTACGTCTCATGATGGGCCGGTTATGGGTAGCAGGCCGGCGCGGCGACGTGTAGGGCGAAAACGTCGCGTATCTGAATGGCACTTAGATGTCGTCAAGCGTCTCCCACCTACCTACTATGGCTAAGTTAGCACTGTCTCAAACCGAGATGGAGTGCTTTATGGCGCGGAACGCCTTAATTTGGAATTGGAGCCACACGGAGGTAATTGCCCCGGACAAGATCGGACACTTCGCCCCAATCGGCACCCTCAAGAATCTGCTCGTTGTCGACAAGTGGAGTGCTCCATTTGGCTCGCGATAGCTTGTAGCTTGAGCAAGATTTTATTGGCCTCCCTCAAGCCAGGAGATTAGAGGAGCTTTAAGTACTTTAGTGACGTTTGCATGAGAGGAAGGTAGGTAACCGTATTCCAAATCATCTATCTTCACCCCATGGACATCGAAAAGTGCAAAGAGATCGTGGCGACGATGGCTATCTCAGAAGAGGAAAAGGAACTCGTAACCCAGGGCTGTCTCGCATTATTAAAAATGGGCTGGCCGCCCGCCTATATTGATAGGCAGATGTGCAGTCGGGCAACCGCAGGAATGGTGCGCCGCTATTGGGGTCTCTCCAATTGGATCGCCTATTGCCGCGAGTGGGGGATGGAGGCGCCAACAGTATCCTCCATCATGCGTCCGTTCTGACTGTCAAATGTCGCAATTTCGATAGCAATCCTACTCAATTAAGCTGGCCGTTCCTTTGTATTTTGACTATGGACCTCTCTAAAGAGGGGTACTTCTAAACCGCTTCATATCTGTCATCGGTCATCTTGGCGAGGGATTAACGGAGATGCTCACTCGCTTCGATCAGATTCTGACACCCAGACTCCCGGCGAAGACCCGGATGATTGGTTTGCGCGGGCCGATCAACGCGAAAGATGTGGCTCGGGGCCCATCTCCATTTCCAGACGGCCTCCGCTCGCTAAGGCTGCGTGGGAGACTTCAAGCGACTTAAGAGGTACGCCGTTCAGTTTTGCTGACTGAATGTAGACGTTGCGGGCGCTGTTGCTGCTGGCTATGATCTCGAAGTCGTGGCCGCCGAGGTGGAGCGTGACCTTGTGGAAGGCAGGCCCGCTGATCTGGTATTTGGGCACGTCTGTGCAGCCGCCCTCCATATCGAAGAGCCCGATGCCCGCAAGCACGACATAAGCGCCCATCTGGCCTTCGTCCTCCTCGCCCGGCCAGCCATTAAGCGGCGAGGTATCGAAGACGCGGCTGAAGACGTCCCGAGCATAGCGCTGCGTAAACCACGGCTTTCCGGAGTAGTTGAAGAGCCACGGGGCCTGAAGATCCGGCTCATTGGTGAGATCGACATAGTGCTTATCGAAGCCTTCTTCAAGCCGCTGGTTGAACCGATCCGTGCCCACGGCAGCGACAAGTGCCGGAACATCCTGCGGAACGAACCAGCTGTATATCCAAGCGGTGCCTTCGAGGAAGCCGGGGCCGCTCCATCCGCCAGTCGTGCCGAAATGCTGTAGGTCATTAGGCTCGACCCACGAACCATCTGCGCGCCTGCGTTGTGCGTAGAGCGTCGCCGGCGAGAGGCTGTTGCGCCAGTTCGCCGCGCGCTTGGTGAAGAGTACTGCGTCCTCCGACTTGCCGAGGCTATGCGCCAGGGTTGCCGCGCAGGCATCGTCAAAGGCGTACTCAAATGTGGAGGATGCAGGCCCATCTTCTTCGGGAACGTAGCCGAGCTTCAAATACGCTGCCCGGTGACGGTCTCCGGCGATGCCTTCCGGATAACGCCCGCCACACGTATACGGCTCACCTGGAGTCGTGAGGACCTTGCGAACAGCCGCGTAGGCAGCATCGGGTTCGACGCCTTCGCGGACGTCTTTTTGCCATGCGCCAACGATCATCGCGGTCGCGTGCTGAGCATCCATGATGGGTGCGTAGCGCATGTTGACGGTGACATCGGGTAGCCAACCTCCGCGCGTAGCGCCAAGCAGCAGAGCGCGATTGAAAGAACTCGCTATCTCCGGTGTCAGCAGATCCCATAGCGGGCCGAGAGTCCATTGCGCGCCCCACAGAGCGTCGCTCGAGTAGAGGTGTTCGCCGGGCTTCGACAGATGCTGGATCTCGCCGCATGCGTCTCGATACGAGCCATCGACATCGTCGAGCAATGCCTTGCCCGTGTAAGCTCGATAGAAGCTGGTGTAGAGTTCGATCTGTTCGTCGCGAGTGCCGCCTTCCAGCTCAATCCTCGACAACAATTGCTGCCAGGTGCGGCTGGCGCCACTGGAGATTCTGTCGAAGTCGAAGCCGACCGCATCGGTTTCAGCGGCAAGGTTGGAATGAGCCTGTTCAGCGCCGACCAGGCTGATACCGGTCTTGAGAACGACGGGAGTGTTGGCTTCGCCGTTGAAGTCGACCCATACGCCGCCAGAGCGGATACTGTCGATCGCGGTGACGTTTGACTTCGCGGTTCTGGGCCGCCGCCACTCGGTGCCGTAGTTTGCATCGATCCCGGTGTACTCCCCGTTTTGCCACGAGCCCATCGTGGCGAATGGACGCGAGAACCGGGTATCGAAAAAAACTGTGAATTCCCCGGCATACTTATTGCTTGCCGTCATGCTTCCGGCGATCTCATTGGGGGCGACCTTGTGAACGGAGAAATGCATAAGCTGGCTTCGCTCCTCAGACGGCGCGTCGAAATCGAAAATGAGGTGCGTTGGCCGGTCGGCTGGCGGTGTGAAGCGCATCCAGCCGGTTCGTTCGGTTGCGGTGAGTTCCATGCGGGTGTGGGCGTCGATCAGATCGACCGCATAATATCCGGGCCGGCCGGTCTCGGTCTTCTTATCGATCCGGGAGCGGTAGCCGGCTGTCCACATCTGGTCGAAAGGCCCATCGGGCGGCCCGGCGAAGAGCTTCGGCTGGCCAGGGTAGTTTTCGAGCGGCCCTGCCAGCGGCATGACGGTAAAGGTCGCAAGCCCGAGGGTGTGGAGAAAGCTGAAGCCCGTCACGCTGGCAATCGTGTATTCATACCCGGCGTCCCACACGTTACCCTGATTGTCCGGACTTATCTTCACCATTCCCATCGGCAGGGTGGCGCCGGGGAACTGCATCCAGCGCGAGTTGGATGTGCCCGTGAAGACGTTGACCAAGTCTACCGCTTGCGAGCGAGACGCGGCGGTCGTGCGCTCGGCGATCTGTGAATCGGCGGGCCGAGGTGCGGTGAGAATAGCCGCGAGAAGGGCGGCGGCGCAGCGGGAGACTCGGAAAGCGGACATACTGAAGTGCATTGTCGAATTATTCCTTCGCGGGATGAGACTACCAGGTTTAGCTGCCGCCGGAGCACGGGTTTGAGGTCGTCCGCCATATGGCCATGCTGTTCGCGGGAGGGAGGGGAGTTGCAACCGTTGCCGGAACGCCCAGACGATGCACGAGTCTTGGACACTGGCAATGGCTTACTGATTGTATTGCGGAAGAAGCGGATCGGTAACCATGGTGCCCTCTCGAGGCGTCATGGAAAGCACGTGGATTGTTGCGCGAATTGCGGGAATTGGATTGTCGAAGGGTGCGCGAGAAACGCGAGTGACGCCAAAAGGATCTGGATCTTTTCTGGCGCTACGAGGACGAGACTAAATATTCCACTATGGATAGGCAGGGTCCAGCCGATGCCAGTGCGATTCTCCTTCTCGGCCGGCAAGCCAGGGAAATCGCGAAAACCTGGTTCCCCTGCTCCATCGTTCTAACGAGTCCCAGACGCTGGGTCCTAGACACGTTCTCTAGTGTAGACGCTACCACCGTATTCTCAGTTGTTCGGCCTGCGGCTGAAGATTCCTGATTCGCCGCTTCGCGCCCTTAAGTCGCTTCACTTAGCGGGCACAATAGATTGAGGATGCTGATCAACCAAACGGCCACTTCCTGACGAGTAGAACATCCATATAGCGATGCCGAGAAGTACCCCCACCAGAATGATGATGCTGAGCACCAGCCTAGCTACATTCAGAGCGCAAAACTCACCAACTCTTGTCATTGCACCTACTCTGGCTTGTTTGGAAAGGCCAATTCGTAACATAAGTGGCCGGCAACAGACGGCAGCTCGACTCATGGTGCCATGCAGAACCATTTATGGCCCGAACTAACTACTTGCCCTACTGCCTAAAATTGTCCAGCCCGGATGTTCGTCGAGCGCCTGCATCAAGCCGCTCGCCACCTTAGACTGTGTTCCGCCAGCTTGCTTCCCGGCCATACCCTCACTCGAATCTAGAGTCCCATCGTTATTCCTCCGGTTGTTCGATGCATCCAGTGGCAAAGGCCGTCCGGAAACTAGCTGTCCCGCTCATCCTGCTGCAGATCTTTGTTCTGTAACCCGGAACGTTCCACAATTACATCCTCGACACGGATCTTGACTAATTGAGGATTTCGGGTGGTGACGGTCTGTCTGGTTACCCGGACTTCTTCACGCAGCAGCAGCTTTTTGTGCACGACCACAACCTCTTCCACTACCGGATAAATCGTGGTTTCGCCCTCCTGACGGACTTCAGGCGCGGTTGCGACCTCTAGGCTCAAAGGCACGCGTTCAATGGCGTACGTGGTGGCGGCCAGAGGCTCATCGACAAGGATCTCGCGCTCCTCGACCACCTTCTGCAATCGAACTGTTCCGGTAACCACCTCTCGTTTCTGGATATCAAGTTCCTCTTCCATGACCGGGATAACCAGAACCTCCGCCTGCGAGGATGAAGCGGGCTGGGGAACAATGGCGGCGCTGAGATAAGAAAGGAGCACGCTGGTTGGAAGACGGATCACCTCGCCGCTCTCAAGCGTGAGCACGGTTTCAGGACTGGATGGATCGAGTCTGCCGAAGACGGTGCCCAGACTCGTCGCAGCAGGGGGTGGAAAAGAAGCACTCATTCACAACTCCGCATTAAAGGTAAAAGGGCGGAGCGAAATCGCTCTGCCCTTCTAGGTTATCGCTCGTACTTGGTTGTAGTTTCAGTTCCCGGAATGTGTTCGACGTCGACCTCGGTACGCCGGACAGTATCCCGAACCGCTTCCGTATGTTCCGTGCTCTCCTTGCCGACGAGCACTTCTTCGACGACACGGCTGGTCTTGCCCACTACCGCTTCTTCCGCCGTTTCAGTGAGCTCAATGACATCGCCGTTGACATTGCTGAAATCCGCAGCCGTTGCAGCTCTATTGACCGGCCGCCGCGACACAACGACATGTTCTTCACGGAGAGCCACTTCAGCCTCAACCGGCCGTTCGGTAACACGCGAGTACACCCGTACGCCGCCGCGCTCCACCTCCCGCTTGCCGACCACCAGCTGCTCTTCGACGATAGGGATCGCAGTGAGTTCTCCGCTATCAGCGACGCTTGAGGTTCTCGCAAGCCCACCGCCAGCAGCGCTTTCATCCACGTGGCGGGCGCCATGTTCTTCTAGAAGCTCAGCAACTTCGTCCGCTTCCTCGTCTTCTTCAACCGTCACGGCCACCAGGGCGCCGCCTTCAGTCACGCTCTTCTCGTAATAAGCCTGTTCCTTGTCATCCCCGCCGCCCAGAGAATGAAAGAAACTGCTGATCTTCTCGCCGATGTTCTTCCCGGCGGCTTGAATGCTGGACGACGAGGTTGTGGGACTGCCTTCATCATTCGCCATCACTTCGATGTTCTGCGCGCTCAACCCGGTCTCAATCAAGGCCTGCTTCACGCTTTCCGCTTTGCCGAAATTCGCAAATACTCCAACGACTGTCTTCGCCATAAAATCTCCTTTGAAAGATGAACTTCGTGATATGGTTTACTGCTGCTGAAAGAGCTCGACCCGGCGATTGTCCGCCTTGCCGCTTTCCGTAGAGTTCGGGGCGACGGGTTTCACTTGTCCAAATCCGGCTCCCGTCAACCGCGATTGCGGTATCCCCTGTCCAACGAGGAACTTTTCGACAGCCGCGGTTCGCTGCTGCGATAAAGCATCATTGTGCTCTGGGTTGCCCGTACTGTCGGTGAAGCCCTCGACGCGGAGGTGGAGGTTTGGCTGCTGCTTCATCGCGGCCGCCGCCTGAGTGAGCGTTGCCTGCGCCGCCGGGGTCAAGACTGCGCTAGCCGTATCGAAGTGAATGGCATCGAGATTGGGTGGGGTGACGGGAGCTGTGACGACTGGTTCCTGGGTGGTGGCCACCGGCTCATCATGGTGACGGGTGAAGTAGTAAGCGAGGATTGCTAGCAAGAGAAGAAGAGGCAAAAGCCAGTACCAGAGTGGCATAGCTTTTTTCTTTTCTTCGTAAACTTTGACGCGTTCTGTCGGCATGTCGGATCTCCCTGAGACGATTTCCGTGAACTTACATACTGCGTGGATCCGAGCTGCGATCTGTTCCGAGTCGCTCAACCTCGACCTCGGTCTTTCGGAGGGTGTCGCGAACGCGCTCGGTGCGCTCGGTCGTCTGTTTTCCTACCAGGACCTCTTCCACGACATGGGCCATTTTGCCAACAACAGGCACTTCCGCCATCCCGGTCAGTTCGATCGTTCCTTGGGTTTTGTAGTCCGCTTCCGTTGCCGGCCGATTGACGGTACGATGCTCGACCACGACATGCTCTTCGCGGAGGTCTACCGTGTGGGCGACTGGCGTCTCGACAATATGTCGAAAGACGCGCACGCCCCCACGCTCGACTTCGCGTTTGCCGACGATCAGGTTTTCCTCAATCACGGGAACGACCGCAGCTCCAGTACCGGGCAGAATAGCCGCAGTTGGCGCTACTACTTTCTCATCGACCTGAGACGCGGCGTGCTTGCGAAAGACAGCTTCGATTTTGTCGGTCCAGGATTCTCCTGCCGCAACTCCGACAACGGTACCGCCGTCATTAAGGCCGGTGGTGAGCATTCGCATGTCGGTGTCCGGAACCTTTAGCTCAGCAAAGAAGATCCGGTTTGTTGCATCGCCGCCCTCATTGCGCGCCGTTGCTCCGCCCATCACGGAGATGGCGCTTTGTGGCACACCGGCCTCTAAGAGATCGCGCACCGCTGCTCGCGCATTGTCATTGTTATGAAACAGGCACACTAGAGTTGTCTGTTCGGGGATTTCTGACATATCTGCTCCTGGATGCAGTTGCACCTGTTTTGATGAATTGGGAGATATCCTCAGTCTGCGAATGGGCAGAAAAAGGTTCTTACTAGGAACAATGAGCGGAGATTACCTATGGAAGATCAGGAGAAAGTGGAATTATGGCGTTCGGTTCGATTCCTGCGGCTCATATTCCCGTACTCGTATTGAGAAGCAATTACTTCGATAAGGTTGCTAAAGTTCGTTACCAGACGGCACTTGCCAGCTCGCTCGACCAGACTGGCCCCCCTTCGTAGAGAGGCCCGTCGACCCGGATGACCGTGGGGACCGTTCCGCGTGTCACCCAGACGTGGAACTCTGGGGGCTCTTGCCCAATCAGGGGAGCAACTGCTCCGGTCAGACCCCCTAGCTTGACCTTGATGACGTACTTCCTCGTTTTGTGAGCAAGTGCGCCGACCTTAAACTCATCCTCCCCATCCGGCAAGATAGTAAGAGTCACGAGTCGCGGCTTTGAGGATACCGCCAGATAAGGAACATCGATTTCAGGGCCGTCCGGCGGCAGATTTCTCATCAATGTAAGAACGAGGCCATTAGACAGATCAGAGGGCAGAGCCAGGTGTTTTGTCTCAGCTGGTTTTGCTCCCTCCTGAAACACTATCTTGCCGGCCACGGCATCGATGGTGACATCATAGGGGTGCGGAAATGAAGGCCCCCTCTGAATATGGTGCTCCCGGACGAGATGAAAGGCTTGGTCTTGCACGTAGATCGTCGTTTCATCATCGATCGATCCATCTCTGAACTGGTAGACAAGCCGGGAGATGATGCGATGTTTCTGGAGTGTTTGAGTCAACTCTCCGGACGCTATGACTTTTCTTTTCGCATCATGCAAAATTAGATATCCATGGGAAAAACCTTCCGGGATATGCACGCTTACAGTCTGTCCATAAACCCATAGCGGGCAGGCCAATAATCCGATTGCTATTAATCCAGCCCATACCCCACGAAAAAGGCCTAGAGGGGAAAATATTCGGTGTTGGTGGTCGGAAAGTCGCACACCACGGCTCCCGAATTCGCGCACGATACCTCCTCAACACTTAAATTCCTTGTCTATGAACGCCAAATCTACCAGATAGTTTTGCGCGCAACTAACGGCCTGTGCCAATTGATTTTCGGCGAATCCTTTTCCGTCGGCTTGTTCATGGCCGGGTTCATCTTGGTGATCGAAACTTCTTTTTGCGGCGGCGCGACTGAGCGCCAGGTGCTCGACGGGATCATTATTGTGATCCAACGATGCGTCCGTATCCTGCAGGTAGATCGGCATCCGGTCATGAAAGGCACGATGAGGGCGTTGGGCGCGCCGTTCACGATCGAAAATGACAAGATCTTCTCGTTGCCGATCTTGGCGAATTCCAGATGTCGACGAGAGCAAACGGCTCGCCGCGCATGAAAGCCCGCGCACGACGAAGCTCTACGACGACACGTCTGATGAAATCACGAGCGGATCGGCATCTGGAAACTTTTGCCGCCGCCGGGGTTTAGTCAATATGGCGCTGAATGTGCTTCAGCATGCCATTGAATGCTTCGTCCTCGATGGCCCGCAATTCCTTGAGCCGGTCGGGATTCACGACGTGCCAGTCCAGGAGATAGTGCAAATTCGCAACCGTCTCCAAATACGGGAGCAGCTCTTTGGCGAGCTCCCGAGCGCTCCTGTCGCCGGCCTTGTCTGGAGTCTCCGCCACTTATAGTCGGATGGCGGCGGGCGTCAACTCGTTGTGCGTCCTAGTGGTGCGGTATGATCCTGTCCGAAAGGGTAAAACACTGCCTCAAGAACCCTCCATGTCAAAAGCTGTGAGAGTGATTTGCGCAGGCATCGATCCGCAGCTGCTTGAGAGCCGCCGGCTGGTGCTACAGGCGGCCGGCTTCGAGGCTACCTGCGTCAGCCCTGCAGAAGCTCTTAAGGCTCTGACCACGTCCCCTTTCGATTTCATGATCATTTCGGTCAGCGTCAGCGAGAAGGATCGGGAAGCTCTTAGAGCAGCGGCTTCAGGAAACACACGCGTCATTCAGCTGCACACTTTTACTGCCCCTCAAGAACTGTTAGCGCTCCTCCGGCCTTAGCCCGGGAGCTCCTGGCTGCGTCAACGGCCCTTCTGACCATCCCAGGACCCACTGTGCTTCAGTGCATCGGTGACGCCCTTGCGAACAAGAAGCGGCAAAATTGGGCAACTGTGCTCGGAGTGGGGGTGGGAGATGCTATAGCCATGAGCCTTTCCTTCTTGGGAGCCGGGGCGCTACTTAGAGTGCGCAGGTCAATATAACGGGTCACTGCACCAAACGTTGAGAATCGTACGCTAGCGTCTTCCGCCGTCTAGTGATTGCGCCGATTTGCCGATGTGGGATGGCAGACTCTTGGCAAGCCAATCAACGCCTAACCGATAAAGCTGGAGGTACATCGCGGCCTGACGAGCTTTACGGCTTTCAAATCTGCCATCACCGTCACATGTCCCACAACGATTCCTTGTTCAGGCCAATTAGATGAAAGACGGCCTTCCCGAGGTCAATGCCGCACGCGCTTGCTGTCACAACGGGTTAAGGCGGCGGAAGGATCTGTGTGCCGGGCGCCCTGTTGCAGTCCTGTGGCGGAACTAGAATCGGTCCAAAAGGATGCGAACCGCAACAGGACGGTCCTGAAAAGGAGGTGGGCCTTCTGTATCGCCGCCTCCTGTATCGCCTATGGCAGGCAGTGTAGAGCTGCTTCTGGCCGGGACTGCATGTGGGTCGGGAAAACGGATACCGCGATCCGTCTCGTCGCCATTGAGGATGCGAATCCGATGCCACTCCTCTGGCGCACCTGACGCCCTAGATGGGGTGAAGTAACCCTCTTCGGCGCTGAGGATCTGCATTCGAATGCCGGGTAGATAACCGGGACGGTGGAAGAATACAGCTCCGCCAATGCCGGTTACCAAGTACTCATTGGGGTTCATCTGAGCAATCAGCATCCGACCCGACTTGTCGGATGAGCCAGGAGCTGCCTCACCGTCGCGCTGCGGAAATCCGAATCGGACTTCGGCAACCCAGGCTCCGCTTTGATCCGCTGTGCGGGTAGCCACATTGCCCGCCTCTCCGGGAGAAACTATCGCGTTGGCGAGAGTGGAAATGTCGATGAGCGCATCATCCGCTGGAGGCGAACTTGCCCCGAAAGAATTTCTAGCAGTTAGAGGTGTACTGTTTGGATAGAAGATTACCTGTTGGTCAGCGCCTCCTGCAGCTTCGATCATCGTCTTGATCTTGCCCGCGAAGTTGAGTTTCGCCAGCGTACGATCCATGGAGCCCGCAAGGGCATAGTTTGCAGCATGTACCCTGGGCACAACTCCGTCCGGCAAGCGTCCTACCCAATCGATTCCGAAAGGGGAAAAGCCTATGGCTCCCCGACCCACCGCCGCGAAGAAATAAGGCGCATATTCATTTCCCTGGCCGGTCTCTGGGATCCAGAGTGGATTGTCGGGCCGCGCATACGTGTCCAGAATCCCCAGATAAAAGGATGGATCACTTGAATACAGGTCGGGGCCAATCAAGTCGATGGATGGGGCTGCGAACTTCCATATCGGCAGCATGAACTGGTTTGGGCCACCTGAGGGATAACCAATACCGGGTGCTGCGATATGACGCTCCGGCAGTGCTGCGGGAGGATAAGCGAGCCACACATTGCAGTAGAACGGAATGTTGAACTCGCGCTTACCCGCTTCGGCTACTGCGTTTACGTAGCGAGCCTGATGCCAGGCCTGAAACGATTCATCCGCCACACCGGGAAATACCTCGCTCCACGTCCCGGGACGCTTTCCGAGCGCTTTGACAAGCTCAGCCGGCACCTGTTCTCCAAACTCGCGATTTGAGTCGGTCGAGTAGTCGCGAGCCGCGCCGATACCGCCTGATTCATTTTCGACCTGCATCATGAGTATCGTATGGTCGGTGCTGTCTTCCTCGGCGAGGTGGTGCATGAGAGCGGCGAACGCCTTCCGGTCCGCCTCCATATTTGCCGGAGCATTCGCCGACAGATCGTCGATCGGCGCTCCCGCGCTGTTCTTCATACGTGGATACTGCTCCGGATGAGTCTTTACCCACTGCGGGACGTAGTGGTCGTTCCCGTTCTTCCACGTGCCAAACCAGAGGAGTATCAGGTGGAGGCGGTGTTCTCGCGCTCCACTGAGCAGCGCGTCGACATTTGTCCAATCGAAGTTGCCTGGCTGCGGTTCTATCTGTTCCCAATACACGGGCGCTTCCGCTGTATTGACGTGCATAGCTTCCAACGCGGGCCATACCTTCTGCTCAAGCAGTAAAGGCCAAGCACTCGAATTCCCAATCTGTGCCCCAAGAACAAGGAAGGGGGTCCCATCGACAAGCAGCGCATGCCGACCATCTTGCTCGACGAGTCGCGGGGTCTTGAGCGGCTCCTGCGCAACAAGGGACAATCCACGGGTAAGAAGGACCAATATCGGAACGAGTCGCACGAAGGTTGAAACAGATTTCATAGGTACTCTTTCTGAAATTATTCGGCATCGGGCCGGGCGAGCTGATTACGGTCCGGTGTCGAGGCCGACGAGGATATTTGCAGCTGTTGCAGCCCGTAAGCCGAAAGTAACAGTCCCAGAGCAGTGAATATCACGGCATGGGGCGCAAATCAATTGAGTTCGCCGACAACTTGATCATACTAAGTGGTACCTCGGCCTGTAACCTACAGCCTATCGGCATACAAGATGTGGAGCAACTTCTCTCCTTGTTGAGCCGTGCGCGCCGTGTTTCTCTAGCTTTGTTTGTTGTCTCCACCTTGGCCTCCGTTTCATTCTGTCTGTAATCAAGATCAACAGGGATCTCGAGCGGATCGGCGATCAGTCCATGGGCATCGCGCACCGCGCGCTTGATCTGCTGGTGTATGACACTGCAGAGTTGCCGGTAGATATTGCGGGGATGGGCGAGGTGGCTTCGCGAATGATTTGCACCGCCGTCCAAGCGCTACTCGAGGCTGACGCGTTCCTTGCTGAGTCGGTGATGATCATGGACGACGAGATCGATCAGATGAACAGAGTCGCTCGAAAGGGGCTGATCGGTGTTATACAGCAAACTCCAGATGTGATGCTCCAGGCGTTGAACGGCATTCTGATCGCAGAGCCTAGAGCGGATCGCCGACCACGCCTCAAACATCGCCGCCGACGTAATCTTCTGGTCCGCGGAGCGGATGTTCGCCACCAGTTGAGATTGGCTATGGACTAGGGATGGTTCGCAAGCATAGTCCGAGCCGCTTGTCGTTCGCGTTGTTTGACGCCGATCGTTTCAGCCGAGCTTTTGATTTGTCCATAACGCCTTGACCAAGTCACCGCCCCTTCCGCGAAAACAAACACATGGCCGGAGAACGGATCCTGTTTAAGCGTCGTCTGCACCATCGCGCTCATACCGGTGAAGCCGCACCGAAGGTCAGTCACCCCGGCCACGACACACACCCCCGTCCCCGTTCTAAGCTCAATCACCGGAGAAGATGCTCCAGGATGATGCGCGGCGACTCCGCGTGCGGAGCTCCATCGACGGTCAACAATGCGTTGCCGGGAAACTCCACGTGAATGGAACCTGAAGCGGACTTGCTTCAATCTTAGGAGAGGCCTCGTCCACAGCATCGTTCGCGATCTGCGCCGGCAACAGCTTCACTCCGCTGTTACCGCGATCTTCCAGAAGGCCTTGCTGGTACGCTCTGCGCCAGGCAAACACCTGATTCGCATTCACCGCAAACTCGCAAGCCACTTGCGCCACCGAGGCTCCAGGAGCTAGCGTCGCGCCTCGACGATCCGCCGCTTCTGTTCCATAGGGAAACGCTGCCGCCGACCACCTATGCGCGTACTCGCTGCCGCCAGTTCCACCCCTCCAGAATCAGGCAGAACAAACCAAGAGACTAGACGCACTCACCGGACGCTTACAGGAACTCAACTCACGGTCGCATCAACCCGTGCCCTCGCCGTTCCGTTTTCCCGCCATAAGCGCATTAGAAACCGAGGGAACGCCTGGCGCTCCGGCGCAGGCCAAGCGGACTCATGCGGGATTGCTTTGCCCTAACGCTCCAGCAGAGGCTCTTCCGAGGTCTCGCGTTGGAACATCTGGTATACCACACGGTGGCGCCCCGCATTTTTTGCGCGGTAAAGGGCCTGGTCGGCCATGCGCATCGCCGAATGCTGATCGATCTCGTCGCCGGCCGCGATAAAGACGCCCCCTATGCTACATGTAATTCGAAAAGTAACTTCCACGTCTTCCACTTCCAGATCCGAGATAGAGGCATGAAGCGCCGCCATCCGCTCGTCGAGGTCTCCAGCCAAGATACCGGTGAGCACGATCAGGAACTCCTCGCCCCCATAGCGCCCCGCATGATCGTAGGAGCGAACGCAGCCAGAGAGCGCCGTCGCGAAGCGCCGCAACGCTGTATCTCCGGCCAGATGGCCATAGGTATCGTTGACTCGCTTGAAATGGTCGATATCCGCCAAGACAATGGTCATCGTACGGTTCTCGCGGCGGCAGCGGTCAGTCTCTCGGTCGAGCGCCGATAGAATCGCACTCCGATTCCACATTCCGGTAAGTTCGTCATGCTGGGCGAGATGGCGAAAACGCTCCTCACTCTCACGAATGATCCGGGTCTGCCGTTTCACGCGAACTCTCAACATCAAGATCCAGAGAATCGCAAGCAGGGTAACTCCTGCCAAGGCGGCTAGCAACAACAGGATCCGGGTTGGTGTCCAAAAGGGGGCCTGCTTTAAGACTAGAATGTCTTGTGGAGAGCGCAACAGAATACTAAATGAGGTGGGGATACCCTCATGGTCGGCATGAACCGTGCAGATTCCGGTCATCATGAGGACACTGCCGACACCGATGGTGCGCGTTCTCTCGTTTGTGGTGATCATGGGAAGATATGCATCGAAGACCTCGCTGCCTTGCTGCAGAATCCATACGTGCTGGCCACCTTGTATCCAGCTATCCACGACCTTTCCCTGCAATTTCACAAGTTGCTGATCGTATGGGACCTGATCGAATCCTGATCGGCCGCCGATCGCATCTTTGGCCTTGATCAGCAGAGGCACGATTGGAGTCGCTTTTCCGACGACGTGAAACAAGCCATCTTCAAGGATCGGCGAGTATTCACCCTGGACCGGGAATCCCACCGCCTCGACCCTATTGCCGGACTCCACCAACTCCTTCGATGAAGTCTGAATTCTCACTCCGTCGCTGCCATCCTGAAGGTAAAGAGCATGGCCGGGGATCTGATGGGTGGCTATGCCTTCGATCTTCACTCGATGTTGTCCTTGGCCGAACTGCAGGACGTTGCGGACCGGGATCGCAGATAGGGCGAACGGATCGGCGGCCGCGGGCTGCACGACTGTGATACCTCTACCATCCGAAACATACAGCTCCGCACCAATAAACTGGCGTTTTTCGTTGAAATGGGATGTGCAGACGCCGCGAATGCTTACCGTGGAGTCGACGAGAGGGTTGTAGTTGATCCCGGCGAGGTTTTGAACTACACCCCGAATCGAGCCTCCGCCAAGTTCAACGACCAAGACAAGGATGTCGTGATCGAATACCTGGGACATATGTGCGGAGCGAACGACGCCGCGTACCTCAATTCGCTGGCTGTCCAGAACGCCGCCGATCAGTTCGGCGTAGCCAACCCGGCGCGCACGCGGAAGAGGTTCATGACCAACTACCCGGACATAAGAAGCTACCACAGTCGGCGCGAAGAGACCCGCGCTGCTCGTCCCGGTCAATACCACGAGATCGCCGACACCTACGTCCGCATGGTCGGTGCGGTCTACCGAGATACCGGCCGTAGAGTCCTGAAAGAAAAAGGAGTTCTTGTAACCCGAGAGATTGGTAACAATTCCGGTAAGTTTGACAGGCATGCCCTTTGCGGCACGCTCCTGGCTGAGACCTCGGATCTGGGAGACGCTCGTGAGAGGCACTGAGTTGTCTGCGGCCGTAGCATGCAGGCATGAAAGAAACACGGCAAGCCAGAGTGTCGAGGCCGTGCTTGCAAGACGCCGCGTGCTCGATTTGATTTGGACGATGTTCATCCTCAGCTCTGAGCCTGATTACGGCTTGAACAACACCAAATCTGAGCGCTTCAGGCTAACGTCGCTAGCCCACCTTGCGGTCGGATCGCTCACACAACCGTACTCCTTATTAGTAGTTCGCGTCCCGCAACCGGTGAACGAAAACGCTGCGGATGTGTTACTTTTGCGTTTTTTGCTACTCAAGGCTTTGCTTGAAAGCAGATGGGTGCCGGTCGCCGAAACCCAGACGAACAGCTTCTCCCAAGAGTAATCGCGAGCCTGATCCGGATCACAGGAGGCAACTTCAGGCTCTTGCCCCGGTTCTTCACTCAGATAAAGCGGGTTCTCAGCGTAAATGACCCACACCTTGTGTCGAACGCTGTTGACGAGGCTAAGAGGGACAGCCTCATCTGGGTATCATCGTACCCCGGGGTAATGTGATGGTTCGGCGCTTTCAATGCACCTCGTCGCAGGATGAAGGCGATCAAGGAGTAATCTCACATGACAGCACGTACGACAAAGTCGTGGTCATTACGAAAGTGAGTTGGGACACGAAGTGGCAAGCGAGTGCTCTGGCTGGCGGCCATCTCAATAAGGTTTTAGCAGTGAAACGCGAGTCGGGAGGGGCTGTCGCCGATTAGCGTCCCGCCATCTGACCACCGCAGTACCCCACCCGGATTCACAACGTTACGCGGTGGGAACCATATTCGCCGGCCATGTCAGTTCCCAATGTTGGCGAACGATCTCTCGTCCACTAAAATCCCATCAGCCTTCGCCATTGTTCCCCTCGTAGCCATACTCATCTACAAGGACGGGTTTAGGAAATACACTGCGGCCGATCGGCACGGCCAAATCAGGGTGATGTGTTCCGTCCTGATCCACTTCGTGAGTTATCCAGACTTGCTCGCGTCATACCATGTGGCAAGTCATGATTGCCGATGAGGTGATGATATGGGTCGTTGGTCATCAGCGTTCTCCCAAGATGGTCCCAGTCCTTTGATGGTCGTTCGCCTTTCGCAACGAGGCGTCGAAAGGGTCATACTCGTTCGCCATCGTCCACCAGACATTTTGATAAGTTGACAGTCTCGCAGCTGCATACTTTAGGTACTGCTCATCATGCTCTGCATTCATTGAGTCAAAGCCACAGTGGTCGTTATGGATGAAAAGAATCATGTCGGCCTGGGTGCCCATGCGCTGCAACTCACTGATTTGAAGCTCGGATCGCTAAAGTGCATTCGGAATGGCTCCGTTGCAAATTTAGACATGGACGCGGGCGTCCGAGACGTTGCCCTGGACCCAGAGGTCAAACAGTCTGGAGTGTGAGCTTTCATCGATGAGCGCAAGGGCTTCCGCGAGCGCAGAAGAACCGATGCCGAACACTCGTTCGACGATGCGCGCCTCGCCGCATATGTCGCGCGTGAGGTTGAAGATCGCTGCCTGGCCTTTGCGCAGGGCACGCATCACCTCAAATCCTCTGATGGTCGCGTAGGCGGTCTTCAGTGTCTTGAAACCCCGCACGGGACGGATCAGTTGCTTCAGCTTGCCATGATCGGCTTCGACGAAGTTGTTCAGATACTTGACCTGGCGATGGACCGTTTTCTCCGGGCATTTACCCTCGGCCTTCAGTTCTGAAATCGCGATCCCGTAGGTCGGCGCTTTGTCCGTGTTGATGACTTCCGGCTTCTCCCAATCTTTCAAACCGCTCAGCGCCTTGCCGAGGAAGCGTTTCGCCGCTTTGGCGTTCCGTGTTGGCGAAAGATAAAATCGATCGTGTTTCCTTCCTTGTCGAGCGCTCGGTACAGATAGACCCATTCGCCGCGAACTCTCACGTAAGTCTCATCGACCCGCCAGCTCGTTGACTGCGGCCGACGCCACTGCCCGCGCAGTCGCTTTTCCATCTCGGGCGCATAGCGCTGAACCCAACGATAGAGCGTGGAATGATCGACGCTCACGCCCCGCTCACCCATCATCTGCTCCAGATCGCGATAGCTGATCCCATAGCGGCAGTACCAACGCACACCCCAAAGGATAATCCCGCCCTCAAACTGGCGCCACTTGAACTCTGACATGGTCAACTCCCCTCGCTTTCAAGTCATTCTCTGGTCGCCAACGAAACTTTGCAACAGAGCCGCTCGGGGACACTTCCTACATGCAGCGAAAGATCTTGTATCGCAATCGTGGCAATGGAAGCTTCGAAGACGTTTCGGCGCGCGCCGGTTCTGGCATTGCCTTGAAACGTTCATCCCGCGGGGTCGCTTTCGGAGACATTTTCAACACCGGTCAAACTGACATTCTCGTCAGCAATATGAACGAATCGCCCACGCTGTTGCGCAACTATACGAGACCGAAATTCTCATCTCTCACGATCCAACTCCGGGGAAAAGCACCCAATCTGTTTGCAATCGGAGGCCGCGTTTCCGTTGTGCCGGGCACCCTGCACATGATGAATGAAGTTCAAAGCGGCGGAAGCTATCTCTCGCAAAATGACCTTCGATTGCGCTTCGGGCTAGGCAGTGCGACTAAGGCAGATCGAGTACTGATACGTTGGCCAGACGGACACGAAGACGCACTGGAGAATGTCGCCGCTGGCCAATATCTCACGGTCGCTTATGGCGGAAAAATCCTGTCTGCCGTGCCGTACGGAGAAACCCCGGGGAAGTTGAAGAAGCATTAGCCGCCGACAATTACGGGGTGCCGCGCAGTCGGACTTTGCGGGTATCGACAAGTATGGGATGAGCAATTAGGATGGTGCAATTCGGTCTGGTCGAATTCTTTTGGGTCGATGCGATCCGCTAACTGAGTGGGTTTGGTGAAGCAGACAATGTATCAAACCATCCAATCTAAAACTTAAAAGAATAAGTAGGAGTAACTGTTATGCACTCCCTAGCGAAAACGTTTACCAGGCGGCTGTCACTGGCATTTACCATCCTTCTGTCTGCACTCCAGCTCTCTGCGCAGTCAAACACCCCACCTTTAGCAAAAAGTGCTCTGCCACCTCTGGCATGGTCGTCCTGGAACAGCTTCTCCAATTTAATCGACTCGAATATCACCATGCAGCAGGCTCGCGCGCTCGCTTCTTCGGGCTTGCAGAAGGCTGGCTATCAGTACGTCAACATTGACGAAGGCTGGTGGCTGGGCGACCGCGACGCGGAGGGGCACTTCATCGTTGACCCCAAAAAATGGCCTGCGATTGCTCCGGGCGACAAGCCCGGCAATATGGCGAACATCGTCCGCTACATCCATTCGCTAGGTCTCAAAGCCGGCATGTATACCGACGCCGGCACAGAGGGTTGTTCCATATTTCCGGATATCGGTCCGGCCTACTTCCATGTGGGTAGCCAAGGCCATTATGAGCAGGATTTTCTGCAGTTTGCCCAATGGGGCTTCGATTACGTCAAGGTGGATTGGTGCGGCGGTGACAAGGCGAATCTCAGCGCCGATGTGCAGTACGGCGAAATCGCACGGGCGATTTCGCGCGCAGAACAGATCACCGGCAAACGCCTCTACTATTCCATCTGCAATTGGGGCAAGCAGGGCCCGTGGACATGGGGGCCCGGCGTTGGAGGTTCCCCGCAGGATATCTGGCGCGTAAGCGATGACATCGTCGCACCGGTTGTCGAAGCCGGGCCAAATCATGGCCGCAAAGTCGCCTTCGACAAGATGCTGCGCAATTTCGATCAGGGGGTTCATCCGGAGGCGCAACACACCGGCTATTACAACGATCCTGACATGATGGTGCTAGGCATGCCAGGGTTAAACGCCGAACAAAATCGTCTGCACATGGCTCTATGGGCAATCTCTGGCGCACCGCTCATCATCGGCGCCGATATCACCAAGCTCGATGCGGATACTCTGGCCATCCTCAGCAATCCGGACGCAATCGCCATCGATCAGGACCCACTCGGCCTGCAAGCAGTCAAGGTGAAAGAAATATCCTCCGGCCTTGAGGTCTGGTCGAAATTTCAGCAGACGCCGGGGTTACGAGCGGTCCTGCTCTTGAATCGGACTTATTTCCCGGCGCCGATGTCGGTCGATTGGGCCGACCTTGGCTTGGAAGCCGATTCCGCCTCAGTTCGCGACGTTTGGGCAGGGAAGGATATGGGCCAGCTGAAGGGGCCCTTTGCAGCGACGGTCCCAGCCCAGGCGGGATTGTTGCTGATCGTGCGCGGATCGGAAGGGGAGTTTGCGCACTACAAGCCTGACGCGGACATTAGTGCCGGTGAAAAAGCGATAACTGACCCGCAGACGGTATTCGCGGGCGTCTCGCAGGTATCATCGCCGTTCGCTCAGGTCAAGATCACCTTCACGAATTCTGCAAAGATCACAAAAGTTATTGATCTGTATGCCAACGCTGAAACAAGCACACGAGTGGCCTTTCCGCCTACAGGAGCGGCCGAGGCATCGGTGTGGATTCAGGCGAAACTCGATCGCGCGGGCAAAACCAATGAGCTTAATTTTTCTGCAGCGCCGGACTCCGAATTAAAAATACGAGCAATCGATGTTCATTAATCGAGAAATGTCGAGCACCCCCGGCAGGTGCGGGATTGTGATTACAAGAGATTCGAAGTACAAGGTGACCCATTCATGAAAGCAGTCCGTGCCAATGCATTCATTTGTTTTTTCGTACTCGCCTTCTTGGCAGCGACGATCTCCTCGTCGCAAGCCGCGGCACAGTCTACCCAGTGGACCCTGGAGTCTCCTGGCTCTGTTGCATTAACCGCCTGACAGGAGCTTTGAGCAGGAGCGTGGCGGTTAGGATGAGTCATGTTCAAGCGTCGCCGCTTTCCCGTTGAGATCATTCTGCTTTGTGTCCGCTGGTACTGCAAGTACGGCATCAGCTATCGGGATTTGGTGGAGATGATGGAGGAGCGTGGCGTGGAAGTGGACCCGTCAACGATCATGCGCTGGGTACATCGGTTTGCGCCTGAGTTGGAAAAGCGGGTGCGCTGGTATCAAGGCTATCGAGCGACGTCCTGGCGCGTGGACGAGACGTATGTGAAGGTGGGCGGCCGGTGGAAGTACCTGTTTCGGGCCGTTGATAAGCACGGCCGCTTGATCGACTTCATGTTGGCAGATCGCCGCAATACCCGGGCAGCCTATCCTTTCCTGGGAAAAGCGTTGACTACGATGCGCAACTGGCCGCCTTCTTCGATTACCACGGACCAGCTCGGCTCCTACCCGACGGCTATCGGCCGATTGCAACGAGAGGGCAAGCTGTCGGTCGACGTGAAACACCGGACCTGCAAATACCTGAACAACATCATCGAAGCCGATCATGGCGCGCTCAAGCGAGTCATTCGTCCTACACGAGGCTTCCAGACCATGAATACCGCCTCGGCTACGATCAAGGGCTTCGAGGTGATGCGGATGATCCGCCGCGGTCATTGCCTCACATGCAAGCCGCACGTCAAGGACGAGGTGCGTTTCGTCAACAAGCTGTTCGATGTCTACTCCAGCGCCGCTTGATCATCGCAACCCTATCCCAACTGCGCCAACCAAAGTTAATGCAACAGAGCCCGAAATTCGTCTACGCGGCTGGCATTTCGCCGACGCTGACTCAGAACGTTGTCAAGGTCGGGACTCCGACCTTCTCTCCATTAGGCGGGGTATACCCGGCGCCCATCGCGGTCACTCTCTCCTTACCTTCGGCAGGGGCGATGATTTACTACACCACCAACGGCGCAATTCCTACGACCCAATCTGCGCTGTACACGGCACCGATCGCTGTTTCCCAGGATGAGACAATTCAGGCCATCGCAGCATTGAGCGGAGGCGCAACAAGCGCGGTCGGCGTCTCAAACTACACGATCAACTCGGTCGCTGTTCCAACCACGACGTCAATCCAATCCTCGGTCAATCCTTCGCCTGGCGGGGAACCGATCACGTTTACCGCCACCGTCACCACGGCCTCCGGGCCGGCCTCCGGGACAGTCACTTTCAGTCATGGAGCCGTAGCAATGGGAACGATAACGCTGTAGGCGCATTCAGGCGACGTGATTTACAAGGAACCAGAGTATTAGCCATCTCTCCATGCCCACGCGTCGAGTTAAGCATTCTTCAGCTTGAGTGGACAAGGCTGGTAAGGCGTATCACTTACAACACGACCGCCATAAGCAATAGTGACGAAGCGATTCGCGGAGACGTCCTTTAGGGTGTCTTCCTTACCATCAGGCCAGCGGACCACTACCTTGTCAGCCGCACCTGCGTTTCCGAGGCCAAAGCGCAGGCGAAGATCGTTTTGCGAAAGATAGCTGCCGCCGCTGCGCACCTCATTCATCATGTGGAGTTTTCCGGCAGTGACAGTTACTCGCGCGCCAAAGCCAAATACATTCGGCGGCTGTCCTTGAAGTCGTATGGTCAAGGACGACGCTTTGTACGACATGGTGTTGCGTAATAGCGTTGGCGTCTCATTCATGTTGGAGATTAGGATATCGGTGCTGCCAGTGTTGAAGAGATCGCCAAAAGCGACTCCGCGCGAAGAGCGTTTCAGACCGATGCCCGCGCCGCTACGAACCGAGACATCCTCGAAAGTCCCGTCTCCGCGGTTTCTGTAGAGGATTTTGCGCTGTTTGTATGAAGTGTCTCCGAGTGCTTTGTCGACCTCGGGGTAAACGTGGCCGTTGGCCATAAAGATGTCTGGCCAGCCGTCGTCGTCGAAGTCCAGGAAACCACACCCCCAACCGACGAAACTGGTATTCACGCCGAGACCGCCGCGAAAGGTCACGTCGTCGAAGGTGCCATCGCCGCGATTGTGATAGAGCGTGCTGGTATCCTGCTCGAAATTAGTCTTGACCAGGTCGAAGAAGCCGTCGCCATCATAGTCGCCAGCATCGGTTCCCATGCCGCTCTGTTCGCGGCCGTCTTCGTTGTAAGCGACTCCTGCAAGCGCTCCCACCTCGCTGAAGGTGCCGTCATGGTTGTTGCGATAGAGCAGGCTGGCCGTCGAATCATTGGCGACGTAAATGTCCGGCCAGCCGTCGTTGTTGTAATCGACAACCAGAGGCGTAAAACCGTAGTGCTTGTCACTTAGAATGCCGGCCTTTTCAGTAACATCTTCAAATTTGCCGTTGCCGGTATTTCGATAGAGCGTGTTCTTTGCACCCCTGAGTCCACGCGGTCCGCACATCACGGGTACGCCGCGCCACTTGCAGGTCTCTCCGTGTCCGGCATCGTGGCTCGTGGCTTCGGCGAAATCGACGTAGCGGGTCACAAACAAGTCGAGGTGTCCGTCGCGATCGTAATCAAGAAAAGCCGCGCCGGTACTATAGCTGTTTTCAGCGGTAATCAGGCCACAGTCTCGAGTCACGTCGGTAAATGTTCCGTCACCGTTGTTACGGTACAGCGCATTCTGACCGTAGAAGGTAACGAAGAGATCGAGCCAGCCGTTGCCGTTGTAGTCGCCGACGCACACACCTTGTCCCCATCCATGACGTGCCAGTCCGGCTTTCGCGGTTACATCGGTGAACGTGCCGTCGCGGTTGTTTTTGTAAAGCTTATTAGTTGGCGTGGGTCCTGTTGAAGGAGACAGGGTCGAGCCATTCACCAGGAAGAGATCGAGCCATCCATCGTTGTCGTAGTCGAACATGGCGACTCCACCGCCGGTGGTCTCGAGGATATAGCGCTTTTCATGGATGCCGCCAATAGTTGTCCGCTCATTCAGCCCGGCTATAGAAGCAATGTCTATAAAATTGGCTACAGGTGCGCCGGTCTTGGGTTGCACCTGTGGCTGAGGATGCGCAGACGCAATTTGGGCCAGCAATTTCGGCGGCGCGGATCCGGCCATGCCCGCGCCACAAAGCAAGCCGAGCATTCCGCGCCGTGAAAGTCTCATTGGAAGAAGCCTCTCTGGCCCGTGACGACGCGATGTTTCATGGAGCTTCAGTTTCCTCGCTGGTGATCGGTGCGCCCTTCAACAACGTCGACGAAGGAACCGCCTTGTTCATTTTCTGAGTGGTCTTCTGCAAGGTGTGGTCGCGCTCGCGCTTCTGCTTCAACTCGGTAAGCCTGGCATTCCACTCCGTCGCCTGAGCGGTATCGCCCATCCTCATCGAAGCGCGGGCCAGCAGGTAGTATGGGCCGTCTAAGTCCGGGGTCTGAGCCACGGCGGTTTTTAGTTCTCGGATTGCGTCGCCGGCCTTGCCCGCATTAGCCAGCAACTTTCCCATCAGATAATGGTCCTCGCCGCCGGCCGCGGGTGACGAAACAGCCCTGATTGCGTAGACCGTAGCCTGCTCAGGATTGCTGGCGCGATCAAATGCTATCGCTGCGTCATGCGCGAAGACAAGGTTGTTGGGAAGCAAATCAGAAGCCTTCTGGTAGTAGCCTGCTGCCTTGGCATAGTCGCCTTGTGTGAAATAGCAGAATCCCAGCAGATTGTAGGCAAGCGGCGCCGACGGATCCTCGATCGAAGCCGGACTTCTCAACGTCGGATACGCTGAAGCCGGACCCGCCACTGGTACCGCTGTCATTCTCCTGCACGGGTGGCCCTATGACATTTACAGCTTTGTCGATGTCGCCCCTTTGCTTGCCTCGGCGGGATACAAGGTGATCGTCCCTTATCTACGGGGCTATGGCACGACACGCTTGCTCTCGAGCGAGACACTTCGCAATGGACAGCAGTCGGTGGTTGCTCTCGACATCATTGCACTAATGGATGCGCTCAAGATCCAGAGGGCAATCATCGCGGGCTTCGATTGGGGAGCGCGGACGGCGGACATCATGGCGGCACTATGGCCGGAACGCTGCAAGGCGCTCGTCTCCGTAAGTGGCTATCTGATCGGCAGCCAGGCAGCCGGCAAGATGCCGTTGCCGCCCCAGGCCGAGTTCCAATGGTGGTACCAGTATTACTTCGCTACAGAGCGCGGCCGGGACGGATACGACAAATACCGTCGAGACTTTGCGAAGCTCATCTGGCGTCTCGCCTCACCCAAATGGAACTTCGATGATGCCACGTTCGATCGCAGCGCGGCGTCTTTCGATAACCCCGACCACGTCGCCATTGTCATTCACAACTATCGATGGCGCCTAGGCCTAGCTGAGGGCGAGCCGAAATACGACGGTTTTGAAAAACAACTCGCCCAGGGCCCCGCCATTAAGATTCCCACGATTACCCTTGAAGGCGATGCCAATGGCGCACCGCACCCGAGTCCGGCTGCCTATGCCCACAAATTCGCCGGGAAATATCAACACCGGGACGTTACAGGCGGTGTGGGTCACAACCTTCCGCAGGAGTCCCCGAACGCTTTTGCTCAAGCTGTAATCGACGTTGATGCGATGTGACGGTGCACCGTGCAAGCGCAAGCCTGCTATGGACTTGCCTCCATGAACGTTGACGACCAAAAACTACTTAGCGAAGTGAGTAATGGCGAGCCACCCACACATGAAGATCAGATGGCGCAACTCAGGCAGGCCGTATCGCTTTCGTGCGCGTAGTGCGCGGCGCCTCGTAGGTCAAGCTCGAATGATTGGAAGTCGGATGCCACACCTTCGAGGCGCGACCGCTCTCGCGCATTCGTCGATCGGCTTCCAACCAGGAGGGTAGTTCTTCTTCAGGCTGAGTCCAGTGCGCGACCGAAGCTTCGTCACACCAGTTCAGAAGGGCTCTGTTGCAAGATTGAAGTTATGGGCGGAAAGAGTCTGAGACGTTTTCACATTCGTAGGTCAAGCAGTTTGAAGTAGAAGTCTTTCATCGATGAGCCCTACCGCCTCTGCAAGAGCACAAGGGCCAATGCCGAAAGCGCGTTCGACGATGCGCGCCTCACCCAAGATGTCACGCGTGAGATTGAAGACTGCCGCCTGACCCTTCCGTAAAGCACGCATCACCTCAAAACCTTTGATCGTCGCATAGGCAGTCTTCAGCGTCTTGAAGCCCCGCACTGGACGAATGAGTTGTTTCAGCTTGCCATGATCGGCCTCGATGACGTTGTTCAAATACTTGACCTGCCGATGCGTCGTTGTCTGGGGACATTTGCCTTCTGCCTTCAGTTCTGCAATCGCAATACCATAGGCCGCTCGGGCGGCATGAGTGCGGCGTCGCTGTTGCCGGTCGTCGCGGAAGGGGCGGGAGACAGAGCTGCCGGCTCGAACTGTTGGTTGCGCTGGCTGTTGTCGTCCTGCGATCCGCGCGCTTCGAGCCGCGCCCAGTGTTTCCCGTACTTTGCAAGAGATTCGAGTTGTTTATCGGCCTGCGGGGTGTAGGCGCTGTCGGCCGTCCGCTGGCCGTAATACTCCCATTGGTGATTGTGGTTGGCGTCGACAGGGCGGCTACGCGGAGCACCGTCAAGGATGGCCGCCAGGATGGCGCTCCGGTCGTGGTGGGTCGCCCTCATGCGGAGCGCGATCATACTTATCGAGAATGAAAATCTTGTTCTGGCCGTCGGGCAGCATCTTGATCGAGGTGACGCGGTAACGCTCGGCCTGCACGGCGTCATGGTATTTCTCGAATTGTTGGAGTTCGAGAGAGGCAGCGGTGCCTTGGAATTTCTGATTTGGGACTGCTTGGCTGGGCGTCTCAGCTGGCGCGGGCTGGGGGTGTCTTGGTGATTCCCGGACTTGGGTTTCCTGGTTCCTGACCGCTGGGCTATCGGAGATGTAGAGATTGACCTCGCGGCCTTTTCGGGAGAGCACGGCGATCTCCCGGTCGCCCGGCGCGGGGTCGTGAGTGAAGAGTACTCGCTCCGGAGCTCCGGCCTTAACGCTCTCGATTGCGTAGCCATGTTCGATGTGGCGGGCCTGGTCGGCGGTGAGCTTCGCGAGCGAACCTTTGTCGAGCCGTACTTCGAGATTGCTCGGGTCGATCGCCGTAACCGTCCCCAGTTCGCCTCTGCGGATGCCAACTCGGCGTCCGTGCGGGTGAACTGGACGCGGTCGCCTTTGGTGATTTCGCGCTGCTCTTGACGAAAGACGGTACTCTCGGCGGTCATCGTTCTCGAAAGATGCGGATCAGGATTTCGCGTGACTCGGGACAACCTTGCTGGCGTCAACCATACGACGCGCGACCGGTTCTGTTGGCGCTTTTACTCGTCTCAGCTTTTGTTCCACTTTTTACACGCTGGCGAGGATCTCGACCAGAGATACGGAGCATAGCGCAGACCACTATGGTTGGTTGTTTTTCGCCATGACAAGAACTGCAAGCGTTGTACATAGTACTTTTCAAGTAGAGCGGCACGAGGATCGTCAGAACTCGGCGCTAGCGGCGCATACAAGTACTTCAGAAAGCGAAGGATGGAGAGGATAAAGACAATTTGAGCGGCAGCGGCTTTATGTTCCACTACCTCTCTATCCTTAACACTACCTCTCTATCCTTAAAGACGAAGGCTCAAAGAGCCCTACCTCGCCGCGGCAAGAAGCCGCGAAAAGTAGCCATTAAGACATAATCAGACTTGAGCAGACATAATCAGACTTTGGCATACTTAAACACAGAAAAACATACTTTTCTCGTTTGCCACCGTAGCCGGAGTTGTGGAATACTCGCGATGTGAATAGTACCCTTCACACTGGACATCCGAAGCCCCCCGAAGTAGTCGCTCTAATAGAACTTTTTGAGCGGCGCTGCGGAGCACAGTGGACCAGCGCTCGTCCCCTCAAGGGGTTGGCACCTCAGTTGTCGGCTGTGCGCGCACTAGGCCTGACGTGGAAGGAAATCTGGATGGAACTGGTCAACTGCGGGTATCGCGGCCGATATCCCCAATTCACGAGAATGACTCACTTGCTATTCGCGCGCAGCTCGGAAAAAGTAGAAGCGAGAACCTCACTCCCCCTCCCTGTCTCTCTTGCGGCTGATTCTCAAGCAGCACCAATTGTTTCGCGAATCGAAGGGCACGTTGTGCAAGAAAGTATGGACTGGCGAGCCCAGCGGGAAAGCATTCGGGCCAAGGCTCGGGGGGATGCGGAGTTGTATCGTCAAGCGGAGGAAGAGCGAAAAAAGAAGGTTTTCACTCTCCCGGAATTTATAGGCCGCCAGGAGTCGTAATCGGGGGGTGGCGAGGCTCCACGTTTCAGGAGATGGCGCTCCGCTATGTCCAGGCGCAGCTTGTCCAGGTCATTCAGTCTGCCGGCTGCAATGCAACCCACAATCTTGAGCAAAGGCTCGCCCGATGGCTACTGATTTGTGCGGATCGAGCCCATAGCGACACCTTCGAGATGTCGCATGAATATCTGGCCCAGATGTTGGGAGCGAGCAGGCCAACTGTCTCTATAACGGCCTTCATTCTGAAAGGACGGCAGCTTATCGAGTACAACCATGGACTCATCCACATCCTCGACGTTGCCGGGCTTGAAAAGGTGGCTTGTGAGTGCTATCAGGTCATCAAGGAACACCTCAATAACTATGCCGAGTTTGAGAGCTCCATCACCGCGTAGGGATCTACGCCAAATGAGACATTTACTGTGTTGGGGACGAGTGGATAAGGCCTATGGAGAAGCCGCGATCTGCACGTTGTGTAGGTCACAGATTGCCGGATTGGAGGTGCCCTTTTAAAAGAGATCGTCCGCCGTCAAGATCCTCTTTGCCCGTGAAGTCGAATATCAATGAGTCAGCGGACGTCATTCCTTAGTACCTCTTCTGTTGTCATCGTTGCTGCCCATTCCTTCTTCTGGAATCGAGTTGCGGCTCCCAGAGCTACTAAGACAGCATATTGCAGTCGCGACGATTGTATTCCACGTCGTTTTGCTTACAATCGCCTGCACTCGGAGAGAGCGGATAAACACCTTTAGTTGCCTCAGCTGAAGAGTCCATTCAGACCAGCGGGAAAGAAAACTCCTGTGTACTTCGTGCCGGTGGGTAAAACAGTAGCGTTACCGGTCACGATTTGCAGCACTTGCGTTGTCGTTCGGCTGTAGGTCCTAGAGTAGTTTGGCGAGGCGGTCTGCGCATCGACAATCGTTGCCGCTCCAAGAGTAGAACCGGTGGCCTCAACAGACACAGACTGGAAACCCACTCCGATGTCGTCGACGGTAGGGCTGCCATCAAGCGCCATCCGAGTCGCTGAAATCTTCTGCGTGTAGCCCTGAAGACCTACTGTTCCCGTTGGATCCGCACCGAAAATTGAGGTGCGAACGAGTCCTGCATGGTAGGCCTCAACTGCCAGGATGCCCGCGGCCGCAGCCAGATTGGCCGGCGTGGTAATCAGGGGCGCGGCGCCGCTGTATGCGGTCACGCCGACGTCCTCGAAAATATAGGCTCCTATCAGGAAGTTGAGGTCATTGGCGAAAGGGTCGAAAGTGGTAGCAATACCTGCCGCACCTGCCAAGGTGTTGAAGCTATTAAAAAGATCGAGATTAGGTTGAGCTACAGCGGAGGAACCCAACGCGCCGCGGAGAAAGCTGACGTGGTTGCGCTCCTCCTTGGCGGTTTCTGTGGCATAGGCTTGGATGGCTGGTATCGTCCAGGACACCAGGCAACCGGCAGGACCGCCCGGCTTGGTGACGACTGTACCACCACCTGTGGCCGAGGTACCCGTGCCAATTCCAAGGCCGAGTTGATTGATGGTCATACCTGCTGTTGCCAGAGTATAAAACTGCGACTCGAGATATTCCAGGTTGAGGGCGAAGTTGAGGATGTCTGAGTCGGTGTAAGTCGCTGAGGTCTGTGCTTCCGCCAGTTTGACACCCGCAAAGGCTAGGCCGGCGAGAGCCGCACCGCCAAGGGCAAGCATCTTTCGGCGACTGTTAACGATCACTTCATCAAGTTGCTGCGTTTCTGAGGTTGCCATTGATCTCCATCCTTAGCTATTGGTGACGCTGATGTTCCCGTTCATTCCGTCCGGGTAGAAGCCGCCGCCCTTGACACCAGCGCCGGAAGCGGTTGCATAGACAATATGGAGAACTTGATCTGTGGTGCGGCTGAACGCAATCGAGTTCATCGTGTCGGCAGCAACGATGCTGCTCGCCGGCGTGTAAGCAGTTGCCACAAACGGAATGGCATAGGGAGGAAGCGCGGTCAAAGGAGTTTCGTTCCCCCCACCGAGACTGGCGCGGAGCGTGCTGATCTGGTTGGCATAGTTTACGTAAGCATTGTTCGGCGTAAGCATCGATGCCGTGGACGTCCCAGTCGCAATCGAATCTGCGATGAGCAGGACGCGTATTTCAGCGGCGTGATACGCTTCGACTGCCATGATCGAAGCAGCAGCAGCCAGGTATGTTTTTCCTGTCGTCGTATTGCTAAGCAGACCCGCTGCGCCGTGGTATGCCGTCACGCCAACATCCTCAAACACGAACGCACCCACCAGAAGCGTTTCGTAGCTCGCGAACGGATTGAAGCTTGCCCCGATGCCTGCCGCCATCGCTGCCGCGTTGAAGCTATTCATCAAATCGAGATTCGGCCGCTCTACCGCATCCGCGCCAAGTGCAGATCGCAGGAAACGTACATGGTCTAACTCGTTCTGTGCGATCTCATACAAATAGTTTTGCTGAACAGTGGTTAGATTCGGAACCATAGTGGTCGCTGGAACCACGACTGTACTCGTTGCGTTCCCAGTATCGGCTGCGGAGAGCCCACTCCCAGTCGCTGCCCGGAGATAAAATTCAGCTTCCAGGTATTCGAGGTTGGTTTGATTGATTACGCACTTGGTAGATGCGCCGCAACTGTATCGCACCTGATCTGAAGACGTTTTCGTGCCGAGCAGTTGCACGACACTATATCCTGCCACCCAACCTCGCACTTCGCTGAGCTGGGGAATACGCGCGGAGTGCATAGAGAGGTACGCTGGCACAGATTGCAAGCAGTATGGTCGTTTTCTCTTCCAAGTGCCGCGTTTTATGTAACGTTCGATGTGTGCACTGCCAGCCAACCTCGCAGTTCGCTGCGCTGGGTATACGCGCGGAGTAAATAGAGAGGTACGCTGGCACAGATTGCAAGCAGTATGGTCGTTTTCTCTTCCAAGTGCCGCGTTTATGTAACGTTCGATGTGTGCCCTGCCAGCCAACCTCGCAGTTCACTGAGCTTTGGGAATGCGCGCGGAGTAACTAGAGAGGTATGCTGGCACAGTATTGCAAGCAGTAGGTTCGTTTTCTCTTCCAAGTGCCGCGTTTTGGCCGCTAGCTGTAACCTTCACCGAGACCCGGTGGGTTCGCCCCTAGTGGCAATTCTGCATTCGGCCGAAAGCTACTTCCTGCCGCCGCATGCGCACACACCGTTACGCTTGAAATAGATCTATTTGGCGACTTTCTATGCTCCACTCGTCGAAAGTAGGAAGTGACAAGCCTTCCTTAATCTCCCTAATCAAGAGTTGCTGAGCCATTTTCAGAGGTACGCTGGCACAGATTGCAAGCAGTATGGTCGTTTTCTCTTCCAAGTGCCGCGTTTTATGTAACGTTCGATGTGTGCCCTGCCAGCCAACCTCTCTGTTGCTGAGATTTTGCGATGTGCGCGGAGTACATAGAGAGGTACGCTGGCACAGTTTCCAAGCAGTGCCGCCGTTTCCCTCTTTCAAGTCCCGCATTTTGTGTAACTTCGATGTGCGCACTGCCAGCGAACCTCTCTGTTCGCTGAGCTTTTGCAACGCGCGCGGAGTACATAGAGAGGTACGCTGGCACAATTTCCAAGCAGTACCGCATTTTGTATGACTTTCAATGTGCACACTGCCAGCCAACCTCTCTGTTCGCTAAGCTTTTGGGATGTGAGCGGAGTACATAGAGAGGTACGCTGGCACGGTTTTCCAAGCAATGCCGACGTTTCCACTCCAAGTGCCGCTTTGTATGACTTTCGATTAGGGCGCTACCAGCCAACCTCTCTGTTCGCTGAGCTTTGGTATGGGCGGGGAACGCATAGAGAGGTGCGCTGGCACAATCCAAGCAGTTCCGTCATTTCGCCTATTCGAAGGGCCGCTTTTTGCACAACTTTTCGATGTGCGCTGCCAACCAACCTCACTATTTCAACGAAGAATCTCCTACACTTCAGGAACGAAGCCTGAAATAGAGAGGTTGGCTGGCACAAGTGAGCCTCTCCAAGCCTTAAGTGCAGCGCATGAGTCCCTGATTCATTCCGGAAGAGGATAGAGCGGCTGGCTGGCAATCTGAATAGGGCCGTCGGTGATTTTAGAGACGTTGGCTGGCAGGTTTAGAGAGGTCCGCAGTCACAAATGGTGAGGCTGGCTGGCATGGAATGCGAGTGGTGTGCTGGCACGGAACGAGAGGTGCGCTGGCAAAAATAGAGAGGTGCGCTGGCAAAGAACGATCGCAAAGTACTTTTATAATCAATGATTTACACGCGGCTATAGTTCTTAGGTGTCTTTACAGTTGTTGTATTTTCTATAGCATTCAACAAACAGCACGACCTCAACCACATGCCCAAAAATTCGCCACTCCAAAAAAAAGATCAGCGTTTGGCGCTAATGCCGATTGCTGTTGATGTTGATCTTGTTCGATTCGAGAAAAACTTGCTTCAAATAGGTTTCTTTGGAGCAAATGACGGAAGGGATAAGCATCGCACGACGCGACGAGTGGAGCAAGTCGTTATCCGCAATGGGCATAAGGTCAAGGTAGCCGCTGAGTTTCGCGCTTCCGAACAGCTTGGCTTGCCCTCAACGACCGATCGAGATAAATTCATTGCCTTGCTCAAGATCGTCAGCGAAGAGCGCACAAGACAAGGGCAGATATCGAACCCCATCACGTTTAGTGGCTACCGGATGATCCAGGAGCTGGGTCTGGCGCGTAATGGTGAGATTTATGAGGAGATTCTTCGCTGGGGAAAGCGGATGACCGATACGACAATCACCTCGGAGCAAGTAGTGTATCGAGCTGATAAGAAGCATTACTCGGATGAGGTACTCCATGTATTTCGATCGTTCAGGAGGACTGGAAGCAGCAAACTGGATGGAGCCGAAAAACAGGAGAATTACGAGGTCGTCCTCGAGGACTGGCTACTCGAAAATCTCAGGCAGCGATATGTAATTCCCGAGGATTTTAATGCCTACAAACAGCTCACTCGTCCAACAGCGAAGGGCATTTTCGGCAACTTGCATCTATGGTTTCACGCGAGCCAGGGAAAACCCATTGAAAAGGATTACACCGAGCTATGTAATCTCTTGAACATTCAGGCGTACCCCCATTTGTCAAAGATCAAGTCAACGATGGGACATTCGTTGAACGAGTTGGTGGGCATCAAATACCTCTCAAAATGGGACGTTCAGCCTATGTCAAGCAAGGCTGGGTACAAGGTGGTAATGTCTCCTGGAGTTGAACTGCTTCGGATCATCCAAGATTCCCGTTCCGAACCACGGGAGTCGGTGGTTGTGGAAGCGCATCCCAGCTTAAGTGAAGGTTCCGAGAACGCTGTAAAGCTTCTTATGAAGCACGGAATCGCCGCCGGAAAGGCAAGAGAGCTCGCCCAACGTTTCGACGCAGACACGATCACGGATACCGTCGAGTATTTCGAGTGTGAACAAAGTGCCGGCAAGCGGAGCCGCGTTCAGAATCCATGTGGCTTAATCATATGGGCCTTGGAACATCAGGCGCCCGTACCAGCTGGTTTCATCAGTAGCCGACGTAGAGAAGAAATGCATCAAGCCGAAGAACGAGAGCGCGCAAGGCAAAGTGCCCTGATCTCGCTTCGGGTCACCTACGAGAACTGGGTCGAGAAGAAGTGCGCTCAGGCGCTTGATGTTCAATATCCAGGTTCACAGTTGCAAGAAAAGCTCGAAGAACTGGTGAAAAGCAAGCAGAACGATATGTATTTCGTCAGAGTTACCGCAGAACAGCGATTGAAAATGGCTCAGCAACTCTTGATTAGGGAGATTAAGGAAGGCTTGTCACTTCCTACTTTCGACGAGTGGAGCATAGAAAGTCGCCAAATAGATCTATTTCAAGCGTAACGGTGTGTGCGCATGCGGCGGCAGGGAAGTAGCTTTCGGCCGAATGCAGAATTGCCACTAGGGGGGCGAACCCACCGGGTCTCGGTGAAGGTTACAGCTAGCGGCCTGGACATCGAATTGTGCGGGGGCAAAGAGGTTCTTTTCCTTTCGTGGCTGGAACTTTACGAGAGCGCCATTGCATGTGAGAGGAAGCAGGCGCGGAAAGAGTAGCGAATGTTGAAGTCGTGCGAGCGGAAGTACGGGAGCAAGCCGCCCTGGGCAAACAAGGTCAAAGAATGGCTCTTGGGAGCCATTCTTCCTCTCGGGGACGCCCCTTAGAAGGGGGCGTCCTCGGCATCAGGGGCTGCATCATCAGGCTCGTCAATGACTGCGGGCTGGTTGTAGTCGATCTTGCGGAGGGAGTTGGCTCGGATGCTTAGGGCGAAGTGATCGACCTCATCGACCTTGTAGCGGCGCGGGATCAGTTTGCCTTCGACGATCACCGGGTCGCCCTTTTTCAGGGTGGCGGCGAACTTGGTCATCGGCCCCCAGACCTCGATGTTGAACCAATCTGTCCTCTGGTGGGTCGAGCCGTTCTTCTCCCACTTCTCGTGAACGGCGATGGAGAAATTGACGACCTGCTGGTTGTTGACGGAGGGGCCCGAGCTTATGTAATGGTCCGCCGCTCGCTACACTCTGAAGTTGCGTTCAGGAGGAGACCGTTATGGCTATTCGTACCGTTGGAATCGATGTTGCAAAATCCGTCTTTCACCTCGTCGCTCTTAATGAGAAGGGCTCCGTGGTAGTGAAGAAGAAGTTCTCGCGACCTCAGTTGCTGGTGTACACGGCGAACCTGAGGGCGGAGGTGATTGGGATGGAGGCTTGCTCCGGATCACACTATCTGGCTCGCATTCTTGCCAGCCAAGGCCACGATGTCAGGCTCATGCCGGCGGAGTACGTGCGCCCGTATGTGAAGTCGAACAAGAACGACTTCATCGATGCAGAGGCGATTGCTGAGGCGGTGTTGCGGCCTACCATGCGCTTCGTTCCAATGAAGACGGAAGAGCAGCTCGATCTGCAGGCGCTTCACCGCGTGCGCGAGCGTTGGATTCAACGCAGGGTGGCGCTCACCAATCAGATCCGTGGATTTCTGCTTGAACGCGGTCTTCCGATACGGGTTGGATCCGAACATCTTCGAAAGAATTTGCCGGCGGTCTTGGAGGATGCGGAGAATGGACTGAGCGACCGTTCACGCACGATTCTGTCAGCACTCCGAGAAGAGTGGGAAGAGCTAGAGGCAAAGATTGGCAATGTGACGGAGGAGATCGGCCGTATCTCCCGATCGAACGAATCGTGCAAACGTTTGACGGGTATTCCCGGGATCGGCCCGATCATCTCCACCGCTCTTGTCGCAGCAGTGGGCAATGCAGCAGCTTTCCGGACAGGCCGTGATATGGCCTCTTGGCTGGGGCTTGTTCCGCGGCAGCACTCCTCAGGTGGTAAGGCGAAGTTGCTGGGTATAAGCAAGCGGGGAAATCAGTACTTGCGGAAAATGCTGGTTGAGGGCGCTCGAGCCGCATTCGCACGACTAAACCGATCTCAGCATAGCTTCGGTCCCTGGATGGACGAGCTTGCAGTAAGGAAGCATTCCAATGTGGCTGTTGTGGCACTGGCCAACAAGCTGGCTCGTATCGCATGGGCCATTCTGACAACCGGTCAGCAGTACCGTCCCGCTGCGTAGAAGTGGTGGAAATGATGCAAATCGCTAGCGCGATTCACACATTCCCACCACACGGCTGCTACTGTATTTAATTTTCCCCTCGGTATTGCGCGCAGAAGAACTGATGAGAGAACAGGTCAAACCGGCCCGCTCGTAACCTGTCCCAAGGCAAGGCATTTTAATGCCGGCGAGCTTGTAAGGTAGAGAGGGGCGCGGAGTACATCATGGCCAGAAGCGAAAGCTTCACCTATAGGCCGAATACATTGCCGCAGGCCACTTCATCTCATCTGGGCTTTATGCTTGCAATTAGGCGGCGGACCATACATTGCCTCGGGAGAGGAGGCCGTCGAGCGAGCTCGAAGAACGAGCGTAAAGTTTTTCGCCGTGGCGCAGCGGCGTGAGCTGTTCTTACACCCCATGATGGCCAAGTGGGACGGGACGGAAAAGGTGGTCATGCTCCCAGTTGAAAGTGCCTATCTCGATACAGCAGCCTCGGACAGCATAGAAATCTGCGTCAACATAGGTTGCCGAGCTTTGGGGAATGGCTGTTGAAGTGGGTTAAAGGCCGCACCGTTCGCTGTAGGTTCTACCGAGGTCGATGCGCCGAATGGCCCTCGGCCCCGTTTGAAGAAGGGCGATGGGATGGCATGCTTCGCCGACAGCAGCGCCCCCTTAAAGGTGCGTGCTCGGGTCTCTCAAGCGGGTACTGAACACCCAAGGACATTGTTCTGAAATAGATTCGTCACGATCCTCTTTGCCACTTTGCCTGTGCTGCTCTTAATTCGGAAGCGCGACAGTATTCTGTCCAGACGCAAGCTTCCAACTACCATCGATCTGTTTAATTGCTAGATATTTGAAATGGGTGAGAAGCGTGCCTGGGGAAGACTCGACAATACCGGGCGGTAGCCCCACAAAGTCGATGACGGTCTGGTCAGTGTCGATCAGGACTGCGGAGTCCGAGATCTGACTAAATCTGCGTAGAGCGATGGAGATTGTGCTGCCTTTGACTGGCCCAGCGAATATCTTGGCGTGTTGCTGTTGAACCGCGGCCCTTCCAGAAAAGATCTGACCTCGAATATTGATGAAGTCTGCGTCTTCGGTGAACTCATGGGCATATGAGAGGCTGTCGCCAGCATTCCAAGCGGACTGCTCCGTCGCGAGTATCTTCTCGATGGCAATCTGTGGGGTAACTTCAGCGGCTTTTACTCCACCGCAGCCAGTGGGTACGATTGTAAGCGTCATAATGAGTGCACCTATCCAGTTTTGAAATCGCATTGTTGTGCCTTTCCGGGATGACAGCTCGAACTGAATCGATAATGACGAAAACCTGTCTGTCATTCCTGAACGCGACCTGAAGTTTTTCTGAAGATGGGCGAGAAATGGGCAGTGAAATCTGGAAGATGGATGGGTTCGAGTTGGACAGGCGTAGCTTCTCGCTGCGGGTTCATGGAACGATCGTGCGCCTGGACCCAAAGCCCCTGGAGCTACTGTTCCTGCTGGTGGAGAGTCAGGGGGCAGTGATCTCTCACGATGAGGCACTGCGCCGGGTATGGGGCGAAGATGTCTTTGTCAATGGTGAGGCGGCGCTTTACACGGCGGTAAAAAAGATTCGTCAGGCGCTCGGCGACGGGACTGTAATAGAGACGGTGACGGGCAGAGGTTACCGGCTTCGAATGCCGGTCAGAGCCGCATCAGGAAGTGCTCTTCCTGCATCGTCTCCACCAGAAGGGCAGAGGCTCGCCATTCTTCCATTGCTGAATCTCTCCAACAATCCGAGCCAGGATTATTTTCTGATGGGTTGACCGAGGAACTCAGCAGCGCCGTCTCGCGTCTGCTGCATGGACAGATGGGAGTGATCTCAAGGACATCCGTGATGCGGTATCGCAATGTGAGCATGGCGATCGAGGAGATTGCCCGTGAGCTAAAGGTCAATTACCTGGTAGAGGGGAGCGTAAAGCGCGATTCCGGAAGAGTCCGGGTGACGGTGCAGTTGTTGCGTGCGATCGATGGGACCGCGCTGTGGAGTGAGAGTTTTGAGCGCGTGCTCGATGACGCACTCGCAATGCAGTCGGAGATTGCGCTTGCAACTGCTACCGCCATCGGTATTCAAATCGTGCCGAATGAAGCAGCGAGCATTCGCAAAAATAGATCCGGCGCTATCCATGCCGAGGTGCACGACCGCTACCTCAGGGCGCGACATCTCTTGAGTCTGCGTACGAAGCCTGCTATTCAGGCAGCGATACGATATCTGCGGGAGGCTCTTGCAATCGACCCGGTCTTCGCTCCAGCCATGGCAAGTCTGGCATTCTGCCATGCGTTGCTGCCGATCACCAGCCTCTTGCGCCCTCATGACTGCTTCCCCGCGGCACAAAGCCTGGCAAGTGACGCGGTGTCGCTGGATGCGTCGCAAACGGACGCGCATATCGCATTAGGACTGGTTGACTTCTGGTATAGGCGTGACTGGAATGCCGCACGACATCACTTCCTCCACGCTTGCACACTGAACCCGGGAGACAGTGCCCCTCTCATGTTCCTGGCGCATCTCCATTCGATACTCGGTGAGCACGAACAGGCGCTGACGACTCTTGGCGCAGCACTTATTCTGGATCCCGTCTCCCCTATCGTGAGAACGCATCACGGCCATTTTCTTTACAATGCGGGACGGTCTTTTGATGCGCTTCGCCCTCTGGAGCAGGTACTCGAGATGGCGCCACAGTTCTGGGTAGCTCATCTGATGCGCGGGAAGGCCCTCGCTACTCCTGACCATGTTCCCGGGCAAATTCCCGGTCTGTCCGCTACCTCCCGTGAGGCAATTGACTCATTCTTGCTGTCGGAACAGTTTGCCATGGGCAACAGCGAACCGCTGGCTTTTCGCATCCATACCATGGCTGCTATAGGGAGGAGCGTGGAGGCTGAGATGGCGTTCCGAACGATGCTGGAGATGCATCAAAGCGAGCTACTGCCACCGCTGCATCGGGCGCTGGGAGCACTGGCAGTCGGAGCCCCTTCCGCTGCACTTGAGTTAATCGAGGAGGCATTTGCGGAGAACGATGTTCGCCTGGTCTTCCTATTAGTGGAGTCGCGCTGGAACGCTTTGGGAGAAAGCTCTTATGCAGACGCCTTGGAGCGAGCTAACCTGAGTGCCTACAAGCTCGCGAGTTCTGGAGATTAGGTGCTTCGGAAGGTCTTTGGCGGAGAACGAGTGATCAACGGGGAGGCTGTTTAAGAGTGCTCAGGTACGTATTTGAGAATTCCAGCAGCTCCGCGCAAATCTCAAATGGCCCCGGTAGGAACGCTCATCACCGATCGCCCCGGACAGATCCGTACGTGCGCGTCTACGCATACGGCTCTCATGAAGATGTCGGCAACTTGCCACAGTCAAGGGAGATTTCGACGGCTCAGTGAGTGCGTTGGCCTGTTCTCCTCAGTTGAAGACTCTTGAGGATTGCATTTGACAAACCGACTCTCAGGACTTGACGCCCTCTTCTGAACGCTTTGCGAAGAGCAGGAGAGCTATGCCGCTCGCAGCAAACAGTATGCCGGAGCACACCAGACCTCGCTGAGCGATCAGGTTCACAACTGTATCCACGTGCGTCTGCACGCGAAACAGTCGCTCGGCGATCCACATAGCGGAGGCAATGCAAGCGAATGCCGCTCCGGCTATACGAAAACCAGAATAAGCAGTCGTGCGACTCATTACGAGCAACGACGGCAGAACCAGTGCCACCACAAGTAGCTGCATCGTCTCGATCCCTAGATTGAACGACAGTATTCCGGCGACGCGATCCCATCGAGACATGCCAAGCCGATCCAGAGTGGAGGCGAAAGCCAGCCCATGAATCAGCCCGAAGAAAGCAGCGATCCATGCTTCTTTGCCAGGAAAGATGGGCCGCAGAGCGTACACGGCTGACACCAGTATCGAGACGGCGATGAGTACCTCTACCGGTCGGCTGGGGACGTGGACGAAGTTCATCGCTGCCAGCGTCAGCGTCAGTGAGTGGCCGATCGTGAATGCTGTGACAATGCCAAGGATGTGGAGGAGGCTTCGTCGCACAGTCGCCGGTGCACCCCAGCGTGGGCCGACAGCCAGTAGCGGCGCGGGAAGCAAGAGCACCAGAAGGAAGAGTAGATGATCCGTTCCCTCGGCGATGTGACGCAACCCCAGATGGAACAGGCTGGAAAGCTGCAACCCCTTCCACCATGCCTGAGTGCGTGACCATCTGCTGAAGCTTCCATCTGCCGCGCCAGTCTGTTGGTAGTCCAGCTCGTAGACGGACTGTTGTGGATCTCTCTTTTGATCCACGACGTGAAGAGTCCGATCCTGCGGCACCTCCACATTCACAAGGTATACAGAGGAGCCGTTCCGATGGCGGTTGATAAGGACCAGAGCACGGTCCACGGTAGAGTCTGGCGGGAGATCGACGTGATACTCAAGATGAATCTCGCCGAGACCATCACGGAGGTGGGACGCATCGGGAATGTCCCACGAATCGAGTTGGGGCTTCATGGCCCGTCCATCGATCGAAAGGGAGAGATCCCCTATGACTTGATCTGCATAGGCGCGCTTCTCGTCTTCCGAAAACGACCCGTCACGGTTGGCATCGATCGTGGCGATGACGGAAGGTGCGACCAGCACGCCCGGAATCAAACGCATGGAGGCGTGAACCTGATTCGCTCCTAAGGAGAGGATCGTGGCCTGCAGGTATTCGTCGATTCGATGTGCCCACGCCGGCAGGGAGCACACGAGGAGAACCATCGCCGTACACGGGGCCAGCTTCGTCTTCATCGCTTGACGAGCGCCGTCCCGTAGTCGTTCGTTGGATCGCGATACATCGTATGGACGTGGTTCCCAGGCTCATCGCTCTGCGGAGCGTATTCGATGACGAGGTGCGGTCCCTGAAGCCGGTAGTACGCCGTGATGTTGGTTCCAGCCTCTGCGTTTGTCGGGCCACTCCATGCGAAATACGTTTCCTTAAGGTCGGCCTTCATCTGGGTCATACGCGCCGCAGCGTATGGTTCGGTCAGGATGCCGGACCACTCCGCAATCAGTTCCAGCAGCATGGCTTGCTGTTTCTCGCTCATGTTTGACGCCTTCAGGCCTTCGGGAGCAATCTTCTTTCCGTCCTGTCCAGGCCCAAGCACGAGATCGGCGACCTGGTAGCTCAGCACCGCCTGTTTGCGCTGCGATTCGTCCAAAGCCTGAAGCAGTGCAAGCGCCTTGTCGCTCTCGCGTCCGACAGGTCGAATCGTCTTCCCATTCAGCTTGAATAGCGCCGGTTGTGCTCCTGTCAACGTGGGTGTCAGCACACCTTGGCTGCCGGCAATCGTAATGTTCAGGGCGAGATGATGCCCGCCAAACTGCAACATCCATGGCTGTGTCGCGGAAGGCGTACCAAGGAACGAGATGTAGTACAGATCGGATCCGAACATATCGCCGCCCGGCGGTCCACCTCCAGCCCCTCCCGGCCCACCTGCACCGCCCGGTCCGCGTCCGGCGAACTGTGGCGGAGGTCCTCCCTGTCCACCCGGTGGTGGTCCCTGCGGACGCGGTCCACCGCCGCCGGGCCCGCGCTTCGAGCCATTCGCCTTAAAATCATCGTCTGCCTGACGAATCTCGTTGACCTTCTCGAGCCCCATCGGACTAAGAACCGTGCCCATGAGCTTCATCGCGGCCTGCTGTTGCGGCACGGTCATCTGCTTTAGGCTGATTCCGCCACGCGGCACGAAACCGGTTGGAAAGTTCGACCACCGAGCCCGCTGCGTCGCATCATCGAACGCGTACAAACGCGTACATCAGTTTCTGTTTCTGTTCTGCGGAGAGCGTTGCGAGGAAGTCATTTGCTGCGCGCACGACCGCTTCAGTCGAGTTTGTCTGCTGCGCGTTTACGAAGACAGGAGCCCAGAGCGCAACCGCAGCCGCCAGTGACAGAAGTTGTTTCATTTTGCCCCCGTGAGTTTGACGCCATAGTCGTTCGTGGGATCGCGATAGATCGTGTGGACGTGCATCGTGGGATCGCCGCCAACCCCCTGCGGCGAGAATTCGATTACCAGCCGCGGCCCTTGTATGCGGTAGTAGGAACTCCCATTCTTGCCTGCCTCACGCTAGAGGTCCGCTCCATGCGAAGTATGTCTCGTTGAGGTCTGCCTCAATCTCGGCCATCCGCGTCTTTGCATAGGCATCGTTCACGATATCTGCCCATTGCGAGATCACATTCAGCAGCATAATGCGCTGCTTCGCATCCATCTCTGACGCTTTCAGCCCTTCCGGCTGAATCTGCTTCCCCGCCTGGCCCGGGCCAAGCACGAGGTCGCGCACTTCGTAGTTCGGCACGACCTGCTTCTTCTGTTTCTCGGTCAACGCGTCCAGCAGCGCGAAGGCCGTGTCATTCTCCTGCGCCAGCACGCGAATCGTTTTCCCGCCATGCGTATACACCGAAGGCTGCGCGCCTGTGAGCGTCGGAGTCATCGTGCCATCCGCACCGGCGATCACGATGTTCAGGGCAAGGTGATGGCCGCCGAACTCCAGCATCCATGGCTTCGTTGCGCTCGGCTCGCCAAAGACCCCAATCGTATACACGGCCTCGCCCGATGCAAAGTTCGTTCCGGCATCGGTCAGCGGCTGATCCGATCCCATGATCTCTAACACCTTCTGATATCCCATCGGGCTAAGCACGGTCCGTAACAAGAGCATCGCCGCGGCACGTTGCGGAGCTGTCAACGCCCCAAGCTGAAGTCCGGGTCGAAGCACATCGCTTGCCGGATAATTCGACCACACCGCCTGGCCGTACTGTTCCCCGATGAAGCCGCCCGGAGGCCCCATGCCTGCTCTGCCGCCCGGGCCACCTTTCAGCCCTCCTGACGGGCCGCCCTGACCCGGCCCACCGAGTCCACCCGGCCCGCGGCCAGGTCCGCCACTGCCACCCGCTTGTCCGCCTGCTGGAGCACCCGGCGCCACCCCACCATCTGCTGTTCTATGAAACGCGAATTGAACCTTATGCCTCTGGTCTCCACTGAGGGACGCCAAGAAAGAGTTCGTGGCGTCCACAACGGCGCGGGTTTGGCCATCAGAGGGCGAGGATTCAACTGCCGCCCCTCGACTGTTTTCAAGACCGTTGCCGCGTGGCCGAAGATCAACGTGAGTGCGATAACAACACCGGCCACCGCGATCATTCTCTTCATCATTTTCCGTGCCTTGGCGACATTGAACTCAGGAATTTGGGGACTTTTATCCTGTAACGGTAATGACGACAACTAATGCTATTAAGACTACGCCGACGATCTCTGAAATAAGCTGATTGATAGCAGGCGCTTCGGATCAATTGGATACTAGCGCTAGACGCGCTTCTTGTGTGTATCCGAATGATTCCCCCGGAGGTTCACGGTAGGCGCTCTAGATGGGTGAACAATCGCCAACGCACTCACCGAGCTCGATTAGTACCGATTATGTATGGTCCGCCGCAGGACTGCAAGGGAGAAGCTACGTGCGATAGACAAGTCTGCGGCAATGTATCCGGCCTTTGTGTGGAGATCGTCTCTCCTGGCCACGATGAGTTCCGCTGCGTGCCTGTCCTTATAAGTCGGTCGGTCGTTGAAGACCAATATCGGTATCAGGTTGAAGGCGCGCCGTTGTGACTGTTCTTTCGTCGCCCCTCAAGATGCCATTTTTCTTGTTTGCTCGGTATTGTCTTCCGACTCTGGCTGTTTGTCCGAGGACTTGAACGAGTTTTCCCGGCGGGCGTTCTGCCAATGCCGGCGAACGGCCGCCTTGTATACCTCCTCCCAGGGATAGGCAGACACTCGTGGGTACCTTCACGAGCACGGTTGCCCTGTCGCCTTCTACTCCGACAAGCACTCGGTCTTCCGCGTCGTGCGCCAAGACACCAAGGGTGGTCAAGGCATGACGCAGTTCGGACGTGCGCTCTCGGAGCTGAACATCGAGATCCTCTGCGCGAACTCCAGCCAGGCCAAGGGCCGCGTCGAGCGTGCGAACCGCACGCTGCAGGACCGGCTCGTGAAGGAGCTACGGCTTGCCGGCGTCAGTGACATGGCAGCCGGCAACGCTTTCCTGCCTGCGTTCATGGAACGCTATAACGAACGCTTTGCCGTGCCGCCGGCCAGAACACAGAACCTGCACCGTCCACTGCGAACAGCCACGCCCAGGCTGAACGACATCCTGTGTCACCGCGAGCAGCGCTATGTCGGTGCGCAACTCACCTTCCACTACGACCGCAAGCAGATCATCCTGGAGCAAACCGATGTTGCGAAGGGATTGGAGGGCCAGTACGTCGAGCTGTTCGACCACTGGGAGAAGCCGCTGGAGGTTCGCTGGCGTGGTCACGTGCTTCCCTATCGCGTCTTCAGCAAGGACCAGCGTGTCAGCCACACGGCCATCGTCGAGAACAAGCGCCTGGGCGCAGCAGGACCTCCGGCTCGCCACGAGGTCATGACTAACAGCCAGAAGACCGGCTATAAGAAGCGAGTGAAGAGGACTTCTGATGGAACAAGTCCGCACGGAGCGGTGGAAATGACGGTCTGATGGAAACCGTGGAACGATAAAGCCGTCCCACTCTTCCCACAGCCCTTGGAAATCACTTCGTGATTTCGCACATTCCCACCGCAAGACAACGACGGCCCTTATACTGACATTTCTATTGGGCGCAGTACCCTGTCATTTCTACTGAGCGCGAACAGAATCGCGGCTTATTGGCGCTACGAACGAGCAGTTGTTTCCGCGCGGTGCGGTGTCTCCCCGAAGATCCCTCCCCCTATCGCTTTCGACTCAGGCGCAGAAGGAAATTTCAGCCGGAGGAAGGCTGCGGTCCGGATGTGGAGCTGTCGGTCAGGTACTCCAAGTGATAGTCCTGGTACCGAGAGTGACTCCTTGTGCTGCAAAGCAGCTGATTCTTGAGATGAGGTCTGAGATGTTCCGTCGTAGCGGGGCATCATGCGCGCAGAGCCAGGTGCATGCGCAGCGACGATCCCAAGGAGATAGAACATGTCGAAGTTGGTTGAGGGTACATTTGCAACGGCGGCTCGCTTACACCAGAGTCGCCTCTCGTCGGATTTGAGTACAGAATTCGATTACATCGTTTGCGGCAGTGGGAGCGCTGGCTCAGTTGTTGCTGGACGACTTGCCGCGAATCCGGAGGTCAGGGTGCTGCTGCTGGAGGCGGGCGGAAGCGACGAATCGGATCTGGTGCTTGATACGGACAGCTGGCCTATGAACCTAGGCGGCGAGAATGACTGGAGATTCATGACGGAACCGAACGTCCAGCTGGGCGGACGTTCTCTTCTGTACTCCATGGGTAAGGTGTTGGGCGGTGGGTCCAGCATCAACGTTGGGACATGGTCTCGGGGCCACAAGGCAGATTGGGACATGTACGCTGCTGAAGCTGACGACGCTGGGTGGCGGTACGACGCGGTCCTCGAGCTTTATCGTTCTCGCGTGGAAGATTGGGTTGGGGCTTCTGATCCTGATTTCTACGGTGTGGGAGGGCCAATGCATGTTCAGCCCGTTGCCGATCCTGATGCTTTTTCGCTCGCAATGCTCGATGCAGCGGAGTCCTCCGGAATGCCGAGATTTGCAAACTCTGGCGGACAGATGATGAAAGAGAACGGAGGCTGCGCCGTCGTCGACAACATCATCCATAACGGCAGGCGGCAGTCCGCCTATCGCTCCTACGTCTACCCTCGACTCTTGCAACCTAACCTGACCGTCCTGACGAACGCTCTGACAACTCGGATCCTCTTCGAAGGGAGCCGGGCCGCAGGTATCGAGTTCGAGTACGAGGGACAACTGCGTCAAGCCAAAGCAAGCGCAGAGATCGTGCTTTCCCAGGGCGCAATACAAACACCGAAGCTGCTGATGCAGTCCGGAATCGGGGACAAGAATGAGCTCAGCAAGTTCGACATACAGGTGCGGCAACATCTGCCCGGCGTGGGCCGCAACCTGCATGACCACGCTGCACTTGCACTTGTATGGGAGGCTACCGATGCACCTCTTCCACATAATGCCCGGAGTTCCGCTGTCGCATTTTGGAAGACTGATTCTGCTCTGGATGCGCCGAACTTCTACACCTATGGCATCGGCATCCCGTTCCTCACGCCGGAGAACGCCGCTCGGTACCCAGCACCCGAAGCAGCATGGACGCTCTTTATGGGGATGCGGCCTGCAAGCAGAGGCTCCGTTCATCTGACAGGCGCTGAGGCTTCCGCTCCAGCTCAGGTCCAGGCCAACTACTTGGCCGCTCCAAGCGATCTTGCTGATCTCAAGCTTGGTGTCGAACGAGCCCGCGAGATCGGGAACGCTGCTGCCCTCCGTCCGTATACCAAACGTGAGCACACGAACATGACGGGCCTAGCTTTGGATGAATACATACGGAATGGTCTCGTCACGTTCTGGCATCAGTCCGGCACCGCGAAAATGGGGCGCGATGCCATGTCAGTCGTGGATGGTGAGCTCAAGGTTTACGGCGTGGAAGGTCTTCGTATCGCGGACGCATCGATTCTGCCACGCGTTACTACCGGGAACACGATGGCACCTTGTGTGATTGTGGGCGAACGGGCCGCCCAGCTTCTACAAAAGAAGTCCTGAGAGTGGCAGCAGGAGGAAACTCTAGGGTGGTCGGAGCGATCCGGCCACCCTGGTCTCACTCGTGTGTTCTTGATGATATCTGCGCCGTGTTCTGGCACAGTGTTCCAGAGAATCTATCCTGTCCGGAAAGCGCCGTGCCGGAGTGCGGCACTTCTCGCGAAGCTCATACAGTAAGGGTGCGAGACAGGATGTTCACCTTGCGGTTGGCGAAAGAAATTGCTTCATCGCAAGCGCAACCTCTTCTACGTGCGTTTCCAACGCGAAATGCCCCGTGTCCAGAAATTGGACAGTAGCGTTCGGATCGTCACGCCTGAAGGCCCTGGCGCCGGCCGGGATGAAGAAAAGATCATGCTTACCCCAGATTGCAAGCAGAGGGGGCTTGGCCCGGCGGAAGTACTCCTGGAATGCCGGGTACAGTTTGACGTTGATGGCATAGTCAAGAAAGAGGTCTAACTGGATATCCATGTTCCCTGGCCTCTCAATCATGGCTGCGTCAAGCGTGTAACCGACAGGGTCTATCTGTTCCGGGTGCGGGACCTCGTCCGTGTACTGAGAGCGCAGACCTGCGGGACCCAAAGCTTGTCGCAGAGTCTCCCGGTTCTCTGCTGACGGCTCTTTCCAATAGCGCTGAATCGGAGCAGTCATCCCCAAGGCCCTCTACGTACGCATTGCCATTTTGTGAAACGATCGCGGTAATTCGTTAGGGTGGGCCATCGCTAAACGGAATCCGGTAGGTGGGCCATAGTCGAATACATAGAGTGCGTAGCGTTTCAGTTGCAGCACATCCGCGAACGCCTCAACGGTGCGAGCAAGGTTGTCGAAGGTATACCGATACTGCCGACTTGAAGGAATCTCCGTGAAACCGAAGCCTGGCAGATCAGGAGCGATGACCCGGTAGCGGTCCGCGAGTAAAGGGATGAGGTTGCGATATTGAAACGAGGAGGTGGGGAAGCCGTGCAGCAGGAGGAGTACTGGTCCATCCGTCGGCCCGGCTGCGCGGTAAAAGACACTTACGCCGTCGGCCTCAATTCGATGCAAAGTGGTGTGCGGTACATGGTTCACCTCTTTGCCGTTGAGAGGCTCGGCTGCTGCAGCCGCTGTTGCAGTTGCTATTACGCCGGCACCTTGCGAGATAAAGCCTCTACGTGTCATACATTCTCCGAGTCAGCAGTTGCATTGTGAAGGTAAGAAGCGCTATCGCACGGTGATCTCTAGGCGTCGATGAAGGTAGGATCTTGCGGCATCAGCCATGGTCAACACGGCGGCACCGAGCATGATGCAATCCTTGACGATGAGCCTGCCTACCCCGGAGAGATACGGAAAACCGTGGTGCATCTCGCCAAGCGCCGGCACCCAAGCTTCGGGGGTGGTCATCAAAAAGGAAAGAGTTGTGAGCGACATCAGAACGAGAAGGCCGCTGCCTACTGCAGACGCTTGCGGGAGCACAGGATAAAGCGCGATCAGTAAACCCAGCATCACAATGACGATGCCCAGTCCGTTAGAGACGAGGTAGGTATTGTTTGACCGCTGCCACTCTTGATTGGCCGGTTTCACCTCCCCTTCCTTGTTCATATGGAGGCGGTACTCCGGTGCGGGATGGCTGTACATGAAGCTGGCCAACGGGCTGTTTGCGACCAATGGAACAATGCTATCGGCTTCGTAGCTGGCAAATTTCAACCCTCCGATCCAAAGAAGAACGATGACTAAACCGAGACGGAGCAGTCCCATCCCGAACCTGTCGAGACCGGCGGCAAGTGTGAAGACGCGTACAGCCCAACTTCTGGATGTTGCTACCGAATGACTCGTCATAAATCTCCTGTCTTGGCTTATGTGAGCAACACACGATCCAATTCTGCTGTGACCTTTGTTGAAGCGACAATCTACTGAACTGGCGTAGATGAAAACAAATTCATCAAACCTTCGGACATCGTAGGGTGAGTCACGATCAAGTCCCGCAGAGCCGTGTACGGCAGCCCCGCGCTCATCGCCAACTGAACCGGTGCAAGCAGCTCCCCCGCCCCTACCCCAAGCGCTGTGAAGCCAAGGATGAGGTCGTCTGCAGCAATCAGCGCCTTGAGAAAGCCGGCAGTTTCCCCGAGCGTGCGTGTGCGTAACACCGCCGCCATCGGCAATTTCAAAAGCCGATACTCAATTCCCTGCTCTTTGGCCTCATGTTCGTGGAGGCCGACGTGCGCGAGTTCAGGATCGGTAAAGAGTGTGTACGGCACCTGCCGACCAGAGACAGTTGCGCTCTCGCCTTTCATCACCCTTTGCACGACCCGGTAATCGTCATACGCAATATGAGTGAATTGGGGGCTACCCGCGCAATCCCCTACTGCAAACACACCTTCTGCCGTGGTCTGCAAGGAGTCGTTAACCTTGATGTAGCCGTTCGGACTCAGTTCGATGCCGGCCTTCTCCAAGCCAATCTCGTCTGTGTTCGGCTGGCGGCCAGCAGCCACGAGGATGTGCGTGGCTTCGACCACCTGTTCCCCCGTCGCGGTCCGTATACGTGCTGTCACAGGGTCACCGGAGCGCCCGCTCACCGATTCCAAGGTACTGCCTAGCTGGAGATGGATTCCCTCTTTTGCGAGCACCGCTGCGAGAGCAGCCGTGACATCCTCGTCTTCGTTGGATAGGAGCCGCTCGCCTCGATTGATAACCGTCACCCGCGAACCGAAGCGCGCCATAGCCTGTGCGAACTCGAGCCCCACATACCCGACACCCAGCACCAAGAGATGCCCAGGCAATGTGTCGAGTTCGAGTTCTTCGACATGGGTCATCGGCTGCGAGGCACGCAAGCCGTGGATGTCCGGGATAACGGCCCGCGAGCCAGTGCTCACGATCACAATGTCCGCCTTGAGCAGGCGAGTGCCACCTTCTGGGAGCGCCACAGATAGGGTGCGAGGGCCTACAAACCGACCTTCGCCATTTACGAACACCACGTGGTTCGCAGCAAAGCGCTTTTCGTGGACATCAACAAGGCCCCTGACCATAGCCCGCTTTCTCTCGCGGACCACAGCCATATCGATACCTGGCGCGGATTTGTTCATGCCAAACTCATCCAGCCGTTGCGCATACCAGGCGACCTTGGCCGAATGCACGATGTTTTTGCTTGGCAGGCAGGCGATGTTGGGACAGGAACCACCGACGTATCGTCTCTCGATGAGCGCCACTCTTTTCCCTTCAGCACCTAAGGACCAGCTAAGGTACTTCCCTGCTTCTCCGCTTCCAAGAACCAGGGCATCAAACACTTCTACTGTGTGGTGTGTGCTATCCGGCATCGTCACTCCTTGGTCTCAGTTCGCTTCGATATCCACGTCTTTACACGTCAGAGAATCAAGTTGCTAGTGTGCGAGGGCTTTAACGATGTTCTCGATACCTGCTATATTCTCGATCAGCACATCGTTCAGCTCGTGACGCATTTGCAGATACGAGGCGCTGTTGTAGCTGATCCAGGTGCTTCCGTCTGCACCTTCTGCGATCAGGATCTTCAGTGGCAAATCGAGCGCGCTGCTGGGTGCAGCGAGCATGACTGGAGTACCGGCCTGCGGATTTCCAAAAATCACGAGCTTCGTGTTCGGCATCTGTAGACGGATCTTCGTGGCCTCGCCGCTGTGGTCAACAACTGCAAAGACGGTGATACCTTTGCCGCGCAAGATGGAGAGAAGTCGCTCTACGACTTCCTCGACCGACCCCGTGGCAGAACGCTGCAGAATCCCGTTATCCGTTAAAACGAACATCGCAAATCCTCCCGAATGTGAAAAGCCTGGTTCTGCCTTTACCAACCTGTGAGCAAGGTGATTCCGAACCGTGGAGCTGCGGCCTTCATGCGCTCTATGTCTTCAGGCGAGGGAGCTTGCACTTGTTCGCCGGGAGCCCTTAGGTGGCCGCCCTCGGCCAGAAAGCCCTCAAAGCCGCTCGGCGTGCAAAGCAGAAGGTAATGCGTTGGCTGACCACTGATATTCATCAGTTGGTGCGGAATACCCCTTGGGAGAAAGACTGTTTCGCCGGCTCTGATCGACTGTTCCTTACCTGCAATGATTGCCCGCATTTCACCCTCTAACATGTGAAGCGCCTCGTCATCGTGTTCATGAACGTGGATCGGCGTACGCGAAGGGCCTGTGCTTCTGTTCTCGAACATGGAGAGTGCCCCGGCAGTCTGATCTCCTGCAAGGTGTTGTTTCATGAGGACGCCGGCGAGGATGTATTCGGGTTGAGATGGCATCAAGAGCTCCTAAATCGACAGCGTCGTTCCCGCAAGGCCAGATGTTGTTCAGCCTGGCGAGGAGGGAGCGCTCAGTATTCCTGCTCACTGATCGTCAGGCAGCGGACGACTACAACGTTCACTCTCCGTACCACGATCTTCACACTCCGTCTCATGACCCTGCATGGTGTCTGGGGAGCGTCATCGCCCTAGTACTTACGTTGGGCCGCAAGCCATGCCATCGGCGGCTTGCCGACAAGCTGAGAAAACGTACGAGTGAGCGCTCCTGTGCTGCTGTAGCCGACTGCGGGAGCCACCATCTTGAGTGGCTCTCCTTTCTTGAGAAGGGACTGTGCGACTCCGATACGCCACTGGGTAAGGTATTCAAATGGAGTTTGGCCCATGATGCTCAGGAAGTGGGCAGCAAAGCGCGCCCGAGACATGCCTCCTACGTGTGCCAGTTCCTCAAGAGTCCAGGCCTTCTCGGGTTGATGGTGAAACGCCGCCAGCACTCGCGATAGGTGTGGGTCAGATAGAGCAGTCAATATACCGCCCTGCATCACCTGTGAATCGATGGCGAACCTGAGGAGGAGGACGAGAAAGTATTCTGCCAGCCGGTCGACAGCCACCTGTCGTCCATCTTTGTTGTCGAATGCTTCGGCAAACAGCGACTCTGCGGTGGGGACAAGCGGGGGTGCAGCCGCCAGCGGAACCATCAGGAGCTTAGGCAGGGCAGATGCCAGCGGGTTAAGCATGCCCGCACCGAACTCCACGAACGCACATACGATATCTGCGCCGGCTGATCGGAATGTATGCTCCGCCGGACGGGGATAGAGTAAAACGCTCGGTTCTTCAACGCTGACCGGGAGCTCCCCAGGTTCATATATGGTTAGTCTGCCCCGGCGAAGAACGTGGAGATGCCCGGCTGTTTGCGTCACGTGATCGCTCGACGTTCCACAGAGCGTGCCGGCAAGGAAGATGCGTGCAGAGAGGGAAAAGTGGGAGAAATAGGGCGACAGTCGATCCAATCGGATACTCCTGGGCAATCTCTGGATACTCTGAGTGCGTTCCGGCGCCACAACCTACTGCATGATCACTTTGACGACCAGTTTGTCGAGCTTTTTCAAGGCCCTGACGAGCTCAAATGCAGAAAAAGGAGTACAAACGTGCAAAACAAGCTTCGGGATAGCGTGCCGCTAGCATTCAGTAAAAGCGGAGATCAGGAGAACGCTTTGCTGCTAATTCACGGATGGGGCTGTGACCACACGACTCTTCTAAGGCAGCAAACCTTTTTCGAGCACTCCCATACTGTAATTAATGTAGACCTACGTGGGCACGGGGAAAGCGGTGCGCCGGAGGCGGTGTACTCCATTGCACAATATGCTGATGACGTGATGTGGCTTTGCGGCGAGCTGGGAATTACACGCGTAGCGGTCGTCGGCCACAGCATGGGCGGCGCTGTCGCTTTGGAGATGGGCTACAGAAATCCCGCGCTGGTTGAAGCGGTCGCAATGCTTGATACTGCGTTCCAGGCTCCATCCAGCTTGAATAACATTCTCGGCCCTCTGGTCCCCGGGTTGATGGAGGCTGGGTTCGAGGCAACTTATAGGTCGATCATGAGAGCGCTCAGCCTGCCATCGGACCTGCCAGCTCTGGACCCTGTCCTCGAAAGTTTCCCAAAGGCCACTCAACACGTTCTTCTATCTTCATTGAAAGGGCACATGGAAGACCACAATTTCGCTGCGGCTGCTGCAGGTTGTACTGTCCCCGTGGCCTACATCGGGGCCGCACAGCCACTTGCCGATCTCGTTAGGCTTAGGGAACTCATCCCCGAACTCATGATCGGAAGAACCGTCGGGGCTGGTCACTTCGCTCCCCTACTTGTCCATGATCAAGTCGACGCAATGCTGCTGCGTTTCTTAACGTTGGTGCGACTTGATAAGAGCGCATCGATGGAGCCGGACCGCTCCCGGACAGTGGCAAACACTCCGCAGCTTGTTAATTCGTAATCCACCATTCAGAACAGCGAAGGCAAAGAAGGAGGACCATGAAGCTAATGGGTGCAATGCTAAAAACAATGATCTCTGCCGCGTCGCTTTCGATGCCGTTCTTGATCGTTGCGCAAACTGACCCGCTCTCCCTCAAGCATGGCGTCTATGTGGAGAAGCACGAGCAATGCAAGGGTGCCCCGAATGCAGCAATCAGGGTTTGGGATGGTGTTGGCTTCTCCGGCGCCCACTCCAGCCGCTGCACGTCACGCGTCCTTCGTCGCGATAAGAACCGCTTTAGGGTCAGCACATCCTGCTCCGCATTGGGAGATGGTTCGCCAAGCGGCTCTGGTATTGATGGCGCGGATCCCATTCTGCTGGAACGTCTGTCGAGTACTGCCTTCGTGATGCTACGAGATCGCCAAGCGCCACGCAGCTTCCGTTGGTGCAGCGCGAACGACGTGGATTAGCGGTCAGGCGGACGGCGCGCCTTCCACGAGTGGTTAGATGCGGGACGTCGGCTGGAACTGGCCATTATGCAAGAGCCTTGTTAAACAACAACCATAGGAGCCGCAATGAGAGCTTATGTCGTCGAAAGTGCGAATGGTCCTTTCAAGAGGGTGGAAATCGATCGGCCTAGCCCCTCAGCCGATCAGGTGTTGGTCAAGATTATCGCCAGTGGGGTGAATCCTCTGGACACCAAGATTCGAGCAGGCCAGGCGGAGCATGCAAAGCAGCCTATTCCCGCGGTACTCGGCTTAGACATGGCCGGTGTCGTGGAGTCGGTTGGCTCCGATGTCACGGCGTTCCGTCCAGGTGACGAGGTATTCGGGATGGTCGGGGGCGTTGGCGGCCTGCAAGGCACGTTGGCCGAATTTGTGGCAGCTGATGGTGCCCTGCTGGCGCACAAACCTAAGCTTCTGAACATGCAGGAAGCGGCGGTGATGCCACTGGTGACAATCACTGCCTGGGAAGGCCTCGTAGATAAAGCGAAGATTCAACCGGGACAGACCGTGCTGGTACACGCTGGTGCCGGGGGCGTGGGCTATGCGGCGGTCCAGATTGCTCTTGCCCTTGGAGCGAAGGTCTACGCGACAGTCTCACAGGACAAGCGGGCGCTCGTGGAGGCTCTGGGCGCGACCGCAATCGACCGGTATACCTCCGTGAACGACTACCTGACTGAATGCACTGGAGGGGCCGGTTTCGATGTCATCTATGACACGCTGGGCGGAGCAGTCCTGGACGCATCCTTCGCCGCCGTCAAGCGCTACACGGGGCATGTGGTGAGTTGTCTTGGCTGGGGCACACACTCCCTGGCACCACTCTCGTTCCGTAGCGCCAGCTATTCCGGCGTGTTTACACTTTACCCTCTGTTGACAGGACTACAGCGTGCCCATCAAGGAGCAATCCTGTCCGAGGTTGCGACGCTTGTGGAGAGGAAGCAATTGCGACCTCTTCTCGCGGACGTGCAATTCGGCGGGAACGATATCGCGGCAGCTCATGAACTGGTCGCACGGGGGAGCAATGGGAAGGTTGCTGTGCAGTTGTAAGGCTTGCGCCGAGATCTAGCCCCTTCCCTGGGGTTGGGCGTTTGCCGAGGCATTTAGCTCGATGGAGCTCCTCGATTTGCTGTGATGTGGGAGAAAAGCAATGAAAACACAACCGAACGTCCTTGTGACAGGTGCCTCTTCCGGGATTGGTTGGGCAGTCACCGAGGCCCTGACCGCAAGAGGCATCCGGGTCTTCGGCAGCGTGAGGACTCGCCACGACGCTGAACGGCTGCTCAATGCATTCAAAGAGCAAGTCGTTCCCTTAATCTTCGACACGACTGACGTGGATGCCGTTGCGGCTGCAACCAAACAGGTGCGGGATAGGCTAGATAATGAGCCCCTGTTCGGAATCGTGAACAATGCCGGCACTGGTACGGCCGCTCCTCTGTTGTACGTGCCAATTGCTGAATTTCGCCAGCAGTTCGAAGTGAACGTGATTGGCACTCTCAACGTCATTCAACACTTTGTTCCGCTGCTCCGCTCCACAGGAAGAACACCGGGAAGAGTAATCAACATTGGCTCGACGGCAGGCCGCATCGGCATTCCGTTCTTCGGAGCCTACGCGGCATCAAAACATGCACTCAACGGTTTGTCTGAGTCGCTTCGCCGTGAACTCCTGCCTTATGGTATTGACGTGATCACCGTTGTGCCTGGGCCTGTGAAGACGCCTATCTGGGACAAGGCGGAAAGCCTCGATTTCCGGGCGTACAGAGGCACGCCCTACGCAGGTCTTATTGATACATTCCGCGACGTCATGGTTCGGGACGGCAGGAACGGTATGGAACCGCGAGTGATCGGCGATGCCGTGTTTACGGCCTTGACCACGAGCCGACCTCGCTCGACTTACGTTTGCGTGACGGGGCTTCTCAAGAACTGGATACTTCCAACTCAATTGCCGTCACGGTGGGTGGACAGGCTTATAGGCGACCAGTTAGGGCTGACTGCGAAAACAGATGAAAAGTGATTGATTCCAAACGAGGTTCGTTAATGATTGCTGCTACTGCTACAGAGAAATACCGGCCAAATTCTCAGCGCTTTCAGAGGCCCTAATGCTCGACGTTCATCCACCACATGCTTCTCCACACACGTGGAGGGACTTTTTCATCCACATTGCCACGATCGTTGTTGGCCTCCTTACTGCCTTGGGTCTTGAGCAATCGGTTGAGGCAATCCATCGTCATAATGAACGCATCCGCCTCATCGAGGATCTCAAACAGGAGGCGCGCGCGAGTGCTTGAGATTCGGGAAAACAATCAGTCCTACCTTGTCCTGAATCAATGGATGCGCGATACGCTCAGCGTCGTGCTCAAAGCGACTCCTGCCGATGGGTACGTCGTCTTCACATTTCCTGCTCCAATCAGTCAGACATCTGGAAACCTCAGACCTTCGAACGCAGTTTGGACTGCAGCGAAGTCCGCCGGCAGTGTGAGCGTACTCACCCGCGAGGAAATCGAAGATTGGGAGCGGGTTGACTACTTCGCACAACTGGCACAGCGGGACACTGAGGTCTCGCAGACCGCGCTCAAATCCGTTGAGGCCGTTTGCGACCATCTTGGCAATCGTTTTCACCGCAAGCAGTACCGTTCGGACCACGTTGGCAGGTCGCGACGAGCTCACTCGCGGATTGGCCGTAGTCATTGAGTCCGTGCAATCGATGCGACATGACAATGAGGAGACGATCACTGCAACTGAGACGGTAAGCCTAGAGATCGCAACCGCGCCTGAAGTCCGTCAGCGAGACCACTATCTATCCGGTCGTGGAAGAGGTTGTGGTCGTGCACAAAAAACTGCTGGGGCGGTGCTCGAACACTGCCCCAACCACCCCCAATGTACATGGCCTGTCACTTAGAGATATGTGGCAACGTGTTTCAGAGCTAGTTGTCGTAATCGTCATCGGACTTGCCAGAGAGCCTGACCAAACGGACAGCCCTGCCCTGCAACCGCATTCAGACAGACGCATCATGTCTTTTCCGCTCGCTGCCTCCACCTCTCCGCCCCAAGGAAGCTTTTGTCCGATAAGCCGGCTATCCGTCAACTTGCCAGAACCTCTGAATCGATTAGCCCAACTTGAACTCATTTCTGCTCCTTGCCCTTCGGCTGTCCCTTCGCCTCGCCGCCTTCTACTGGTTCAGCTGGGACGTACTGCAAGCCTGTCGCCACGTAAGCCCGCTCGAGGACGTTTCCATTACCGCCGAGGGTCGCCTTATAGAAGTGCATGTAGTCGGGCTCTCCCGAGTAAAAGCCTCCCCACGCCCAGCCATGCCGAGCAAAGATCTGAAACGCCTCAGTGTTAGGAGACACTTTGCCCTTGGCATCGTCGCGCTTGGAACGAGCATCGGACCCCTGCGGCCACCAACCCTCCTTCACGTCGTGGAACGGATTGTCGAAGGGATTAAGGTCGACGGCGATGCCGTAGGCATGACCACTCCACTCGGTGGGCGCGTCTTGCGCTTTGCGGCAGTAGAAGCCGACGGTCACATCCTTTTCTGCATTGCCTCCACCAACCTCATAGTTCTCGTAGGGATCGATTTTGTTGATCGGAAACCGAATGTCGTACAGCTCCTGGAAGATCGCGGAGGCTTCTTGGGCGAACCGCTTGTGGATTACCAGCGTGCCCTCATGGGTCAGGTGATCGAATCCGAAATAGGTCAGACGGATCGAGAGCAGATCATCCAGCGGTACGGGACAACCAGGGCTCCATGCTTTCCCGGTCATAGCAATTCGTTCACTGGGGGTGAGAGGCCTGATCTTTTTGCTGAACCTGAACGCTTTGGCCAAAAGTTGCGATTGAAAGAAAGAAGATGGCGGAGCTGCTTCTGAGGCGAAGTCGCAGGTCTCTCATGCAAGTTCTCCAGGTTCTTCGTTTTTTTACAATCATCGCACGGGGCCGTCACCTAGATGTTGTGGACTGATCACTCGCTGGATCACTTACTGACAGTCGAAAGGAAGCCACGTGGACGAAAAGTCGGTAACTCATTCACCTGCCAATCCGGTCGTTCCGCGACTCTGGGATGAGAGCGACAAGCACGACTTCTTTTACCCACCAGGTAGTAGGCTGTCACTTTCTTTCGAGATTTAGAGAGTAGATGTCGGAAGTGCCCAGATCGCGAAGAAATAGCGGCGCACCGGTAGGGTCGATGCCCATCCATCCGCCATCGTTCCCCGCGTAGCGGAAGTCCTTTAGATCGACGACGCGCTCAGTCGCGCCGTCCGCCGCGCGGACTCGAAGTACGGCTGGATTTTCTAGGAAATTCAGAAAGTAGACGTTCTTGCTGTCCGCTGACCACGATTGGTAACCAATAAGCCCCTTATAGGGATTGGACCACCGCTGCGTTTTTACGTCGAAGACGTTCAAGCCCATTGAGTCCATGTGAATTGCAGCGATCGAGCGACCATCAGGGGACCATCTAGGAGCGAACAATCCCGTCGATCCCGGTAGAGTTGATACCTGATCGCTCTTGAGGTCGAAAATCTTCAGGACGCTGTTCGGGTCTTTACCTCCCAATCGGCTGTTCGAAAACACGATCTTCGTTCCGTCCGCAGACCAACTCGGGTCTGTTTCTAGCCCTTTGTCGTTAGGAACGAGTCGTTGCGAGCTGCCTCCATGCGATGGAACGAGGAAGGCCTTTGGACCGTCCTCACCTGAACTATTGACAAAGAGAATTTGTGAGCCATCCGGTGACCATGCCGGCTGCAACGGGCATGTGGGTGGACTGCTCAGTTGAACCCGATCGCTGCCGTCACGTCTCGCGCTCCAGAGTATGCAATCAGGATAGGAAACGTAAGCGATGGACTGGCCGTCCTTTGAGAATGCCACGCTATCCGCCGATAGTCCTCCGAGATATGTTTGGAATTGCTTGGTGTGCGGGTCTAATCGGATCAGTTCGCCATGCCGAATCGAGCCCTGCACGAATATTTTTGTTCCATCCTTGCCTGCAATGGGATTACCCCATTCGATAGGTCCGGTTGTTAACTTCACGGGAGCCGTTTGTTTGCCAGACAGAGACCGACGTTCGTCGCGAGTGAATATCTGCCCGTCCGAATTGAAGTAGAAGAAATGCCCGTCGGACGTCCAGTGCCCACCGCAACAAACGTAGCCTTTCCACCCAGGCAGCAAGGGATGGAGATCGGCTCCTGAGGAGGATATCTCCCACAGTCCACCACTTTTCGAGAACCGAATCGCTTTGCCGTCTGGAGACCAACTGGGGCCATAGCCTCTGCCTCCAATCGAAGCCAGCTTGTGGCCTCCTGTCCCGTCACTTTTGATAAGGAAAAGGTAGCCGTCTGGAGTGGTGTAAGCGACCAGGTTTCCGTCTGGCGACCAGGAGGCGTCTACTCCCGCGGCCAGATATTGGTGTGCTCCACCGAGGATGTTCAAGCTCCAGAAAGGCTGGGAGGGACCGGTACCTGAGTTGAGCGAGAAGACGAGAAATTTGGAACCATCAGGTGAGACATCCGCGAGAAACGGATTCGGCAAGTCGATTTTCAATGGAGAAATATCTCCACCTGCGACTGCGACCTCCGTAATGCCGTATCTGTTTTGAGAGAGATACAGTCTAACGCCGTCCGTTCCATAAACCTCGCCAGCGTTGCCGGAATGGGTAATCTGCGTATACCCGGAGATGCGCAGTAAGGCAGAGTTCCTCTTCACTACCAGATAAAAGGTCACGGCGACGATGGCGGAAATCGTTGCGGAAATGAGCAGCCAGCGCATCCATTTCTGAGACAGGTGCGGGTGCGGGGCAGCAAGCGCGACTGGCGTGGCATTTGACCCTGAGAGTGCTTCGATAGCAAATGCGAGATCGGAAGCTGACTGAAAACGTTGCTCGGGATTTTTCTCAAGGCACCGATGAACGACCCTTTGCAGACCCGGAGGAGCCGTTGGGAGAACCTGCGAGATGGCCGGCGGGTCCTCGTTGAGGATAGCGGTCATGGTCTCGACGTCGGTATCACGATGGAAGGCACGCACCCCGCAGAGCATCTCGTAGAGAACAACACCGAACGCGAATATATCGGTGCGATGGTCGACGCCGTTGCCGCGTATTTGTTCGGGCGACATATAGCCTGCGGTACCCACAATTAAGCCGGGGCTAGTTTGATGAGTGAGCGTCGGCAAATCGCCGTCTGGTGCCGTTCTCGGCTGGATCAACTTGGCAAGACCAAAATCTAATATCTTGATGCGTCCGTCTTTTGTGACGAAGAGGTTTTCAGGTTTTAGATCGCGATGTACTATTCCTTTTTCGTGGGCCGCAGAAAGTCCTTGGGCGATCTGCACGGCGTAATCGATTGCCTTACGCGGAAAAACGGGGGCGAGCTTAAGTTGGCCGCGCAGCGTTTCGCCTTCGAGCAGCTCAGTGACCAGGTAAAGCGAGCCCTGAAACGAGCCGAGCTGGTAAACGGCGAGAATGTTGGGATGGTTCAGTGCTGCAGCGGCTCGCGCCTCCAGTTCAAAGCGCTGAACGCGTTCCGGATTTTGTGAGACAAAGGGGGGCAAAATTTTGATCGCAACTTCACGTCTCAGCGCCGAATCGCGGGCGTGATAGACCTCGCCCATTCCGCCCGCGCCCAGCAAGCCAAGAACCTCATAGTTGTCGAGCCGCGAACCGGGAGGGAGAGCCATAGCAATGCGGATTATACCTACGCGGAAAGCCAATTTTCTCATTGCTTAGCTCGTTCGATGAGTACAACAAAGTCAGGGGTATGAGGAGGTCTCTCTGGGCATCTCGACGATCGTCACGAAGGTAAATCCGTGTCGCGGCTCGGTTAAACCTGCGCGGGGAGAGAGCTCGGAAGCACTACGGGATCTAGTACGCGCCCGCGAAGCAGCCAAGCAGGATCAGTTGCGAGCGCGTCACCGGTTGAGCAAATTCTTGCTGCGCTCCATATTAGAGATTTGGTAATCGTTGAGGCACGATCCCACTTATGAGGCATTGTCAAAGACGTAAGCCCGACAAGGGCGCCGACTCACTTGGGATCAAAAATAATGAAGTGATCCGAATGGGAAACGTAGACGCGCCGAAACAGTATGGTCGACAGTATTCCATCAGCGCCTTCCTCCGGAGGGCTTTGCGCCCCATTAGCTGGCATCACGAAGCGTATTTTCCGAAGGACGCGGGATCCAAGCCTCATGTCCTGGGAAGGCAGGACAACGAAGGCCCTACGCGCCTCGCCTACCTCTAATCCCTGCAGCTTGGCTAGCTTTAGAAGAGGCTCTTCCAATTCCTTGTTGCCCGCGAAAAGAATCTGACCATCACTTCCGGAATCGACCTGGAGCAGGACCGGCCGCCTGCCCGTAGCAGAGAGATTGACGGTAACAACGAGGCGATGAGTGAGAGGCAGGTCAGTTTCGGAGTCCTTTGAGGCCAACAGCGGAATCGGGTCTCCACGAAGCTTCCTTCGCATGAGCTTCGCATCATCTAGGCAGAGTAGTCGGTGCGGATAGTCAATCAAAAAGTCAAAGTGAGCCAGAAAGTTCTCACCTAGCACACCCCGAATGCGCGGATCTGCGGCTTGAATCGGTCCGAGGTCCTGGACGGCAGCCAGCGGTTTGTCAACAGTCAGCAAACCGGTCTGCAGCGAATCGAGAATCACGACCGGAGCGTGAAGAACCATAGAGGTGGTGACCAGGCCGACGGTGCCTTGCGATTTCACCTGAAACATTGTGGCGAGCGCCGGATTTATAACGTTGAGCTGGCTACCCGTATCCACCATGAAATCAAACGGACCCTTCCCGTTAATTTTCACCGGAACAACGAGCAGTGCCCCCGCGACCAAGCGCGGATGCAGACCAGGTGTGTCGGCCGGGCAGTGCGCTTCTGCCCTGGATGTGATTTGAACCATGGGGGCGAGAAAGACCCAGATGGATATACGGAGAAGGTGGGATTTCATGTCGGCCTCCGCTCGCCGTGTGCGAGCCGAAGACGACATTGGCGACTATATGTGGCTACCTCAATCGATTCGGGATAAAATTTTTGTCGATTGATGGATGGAAAAGGTGTTAATAGGCATAACTGCCGGGCATTGTTGAACTTGACAGGTAACGCTTAGGGAGGACCGCGTTCAGCAAAGCTGGCCTGGGATGGGAGGCTTCCTTAATGGTTGAACCACACTTACCACCCCGACTTGTACGCTTCGGCGCGTTCGAGGCAGACTTGCGCACAGGCGAATTGCGCAAGGATGGAGTGAAGCTGAAATTTAGCGGGCAGCCGTTCCGGGTGATGGCCATCTTACTGGAGCGCCCGGGCGAGGCGGTAACTCGCGAGGAGTTGCAGAAACGCCTCTGGCCCGACACGTTCGTGGACGTTGAGCGCAACCTCAATACCGCCATCAACAAAATCCGGGAGGCTCTAGACGACTCGGCAGAGAGCCCGCGGTTTGTCGAGACGCTTCCGCGACGAGGATACCGTTTCATCGCGCCGGTTGAAGCGGATTTTCCCGTGGCGAGCCAGGGCCCCGTCGAACAGCCGATCGATCAACCAGCAATATCGAGGAGTCGCCGCACTCTCCGGTTGGCGATTCTCAGCAGCGCAACCCTCCTTGCTACAGGGTCGGTCCTCTGGTTTTCGGTTCGCAGAACGAGAGAAACGCCGAGAGTCGTGCGCTTCACACCATTGAGTAATGATGGCCAGAAAAAGGCCGGCCCTATTCTGAGCGACGGTGTCCGGATCTATTTCAACGAGATCCTGCCCGATGGCAGGTCCGTGATCGCCCAGGTCTCCGTAAAAGGAGGCGAGGTTACTCCGCTTGTGGTCCCCCTCAAGGCCCCATCCGCTCGTGATCTGTCCCGGGATGGGACGGAGCTTCTGATTGCAAGCGCCGAAGGTATTCCTGCAAGCTCCGAAGGAGTTCAGGAGAGTTCGATTTGGCTTCAACCCGTCGCGGGCGGTTCGCCACTTCGAGTCGGGACTATTCTTGCACAAGACGCCGCATTCGGCGTAGATGGAACCACCATCATCTACAGCCAGGGAAATGATGTGTACACGGCGAACCGCGACGGTTCCTCAACCCAGAAGTTACTCGCGGTCGACCATAGTCCCAGCCATTTCCGCTTTTCTCCCGACCGCAAAGAGCTTCGGTTCTTCACAAGCGCCCACTTCTTGATGAGTGCCGCCGCCAATGGAACGGGTCTTCATACGATGTTCCCGGGCGGTCCTGGAGATTGGACTCCAGATGGGCGATATTTCATCATGGTAAGGCAGGACCCGGGCTATACGACCGGCCATTTTGAGGTCTGGACGTTGCCGGAGTTAAAGACTTTTCGTTGGAGCAAACAGGATAGAGAGCCGATCCGGTTGACTTCAGGCCCCTTCGAATTCTGGTGGCCAACCAGTGGAAAAGACAAAAAGGAAATCTTTACGATTGCATTAGACCCTCGTGCTGAAGTCATTCGTTACGCTTCGCACGATCGCAATTTCGTGCCTTATTTTGGTGGGGTATCAGCAGAAGGCTTGGCCTTCTCGCCAGATGGTCAATGGGTGGCCTATACAACTTTTCCGGATGGGACGCTCTTCCGCAGCCGTGTCGACGGAAGCGAGCGGCTCCAACTTACCTCGCCCCCTATGCAGGTCGTCATGCCACGTTGGTCGCCCGATGGTAAGCAGATCGCTTTCAATGCAACTCTTCCCACGCCCGCAACTTGGAATATATACCGTGTCTCCAGCGCCGGGGGTACGGCCGAACGTCTGCTACCCAGCGAGCAGAGCCAGTTGGATGTGGATTGGTTGCCGGATGGGAAGTCGCTTATCTTCGGTTCCGCTGAGGAACAGGATCGCGGCCTCTATGTTTTGCACCTGGAATCACGGCGTGTTTCGCTCTTGCCTGGCTCAACAGGATTTTTTTCTCCCCACCCGTCTCCAGATGGGAGGTACATCTCGGGCACTACCGTTGTATCTGAGAAGTTGATGCTCTTTGACATATCCGCACAGAGGTGGACGAAGCCGTGTGACTGTACCGTGGGCTATCCTAGTTGGTCGCATGACGGGAAGTACTTGTACTTCCAGTACTATCCTGCTCCAGACAAGGCGTACCGAATCGTTCGCCTCCGGATGAGTGATCGCAAAATCGAGGATGTTGCGGAAATCAGCAAAGTCGGTCGCGTAACCGCCGGCACTTGGGGGGAATGGTTCGGACTCGCTCCCGATGACTCTCCGTTGTTTGCTCGGGACATCAGCATCCAGGAAATCTATGCGCTTGAAATGAAGTGGCCTTAAGAAGGCATTGCAAGCCCTTGCTAAGCCCGTTGTTGCCAACAGTCAGTATGGAGTGACCGGCGCCGATGCGCTGACCGTGGGTTAAGCTGTGAGCGTCCGCAGGACGACCGGGGGCTAATGCAAAGGAATGCGATAGAGATTTCGGCGAACGGTTTCATTCAAGAAGGCGTATTGCCCTGAATTTGGCCCCGGAACGATTAGCTTATCCAGCACTTTAGCTCCCCGTAGGGTCTCCGGGTGATCGGTTGAGTCGACTCCTTCCGACGACAGTGAGGGAACTCCGTTGGCGGCATCAACCTGGAAGAGTACCGTTTTGCCGGTTCCTTTCACGTAGAGGAGTATCGCCAAGACTTTTCCTTGATCTCCCCACACGGCGTCGCACCGATTGTGGCAGATGATGACTGGAGTTCCACCATCGAGTGGGACGGCCGCGAGATCAGGTGCGGCTGCATTTGCGGGCGACGCCCGGCCGACGACTGCCCAGTGTCCGTCCGGCGAAAGCCCATGGCTACCGATGATCGGGTAGGGCAACACTCTTACCCGATCGCTTCCGTCCTCCTTCATTCGATAAAGGAAGTTTGAGCCGCCTTCGGCAGCACGGAAGTAAATGTTGCCGTTCTGGTCAACGTTCGGCGTATCTTCGTTAACGGTCGAGGGAAATTGCCTCGGCGGAGACCCAAGTTCTATGTCCGCTATCCAAAGGTGGGAGTGGCCCGCCCGGTCGGTAGCGGAAAATACGACTCTCTTTCCGTCCGGGAACAAGGCGTATCCGCCCATCAAAATACCAGGCAGCAAATGCTGATTTTCGCCAGTTTCCAGGCTTACGCGAAAGAGCTCTCCACTCTCTAGGTCTGTCAGATGCCCGGAGGCCCCGTGGAGCGGAACGAGGTAGAAGATCGATTGTCCGTCGGACGAAAATCGCGGGTTTGCAGCGTGGCTTGCCGAGGAGAGTTGCCGGTCGCCTTTCGAATCGTGGAGCATGATCGTGCTTTGCACCAACCCTACGGAGGTGATGAACGAACGACCATCTGACGCCATAGCCATGCCTTCCTCCTCGGTCGCGCCGAAGGTCACCTGTTCAGGCTTGCCGTTGGCGAACCGTTGGCGCCAGATGTGAAAGTGGCCGCCGGCATCGGAGCTGAAGTACATCCAGGCTCCATCGGGGGACCACGCCACATAGGTGCACCCTCCAGGGACTCACCGAGGGCCGCGTCCTCGCGAATATAGACACGAACTCTTCCCGTTCGCTCATCAATACGCGGCTCGCCTATGTCGCGATCTCGCGCGCCTCAGAGGACGCCCGCATTTATACCAACGACTCCGAAACGCTGGGGACGCGCCTCGCGACGGAAGTCAGCAAGACCGCCGCAATCGATTTCCGCCAAAACACGGCCGAGGCGAAACAGGCCGCTTCGCCGGCCGCTACCAACCAGTATGCCGATCCCAACCATCGCATCGCGGCGGTCGCCCTCGCCTACGCCGAGCGGCCGGACAGTACCGTCATCGTCGCACCCGACCTTGCCGAACGTCGAGAACTGAACCAGCTCATCCGCTCTGACCTCCAATCCCAGGGGCGCGTTGCGCCCGACAGCGTCGCTCTCATCGTCCATGCCGAGAAGACCCTGAGCGATCCTAGAATCGCCGCCCAGTACACGCCCGGCGATGTCATTCAGTACCGGCAAGCGAGTCCGACCATCGACGGAATACCGCACAACAGCATCGCGACGGTGTTATCGGTGGACGCCAGAAACAATACCCTGACTGTTCAAACTCCAGGCGGAGATGTGGCCACCTACGATCCGCACCTTTCGAGAACGATGACCGCCGAGAGTACCGTCTTTCGTCAGGAGCAGCGCGAAATCGCCAAAGGCGACCGCGTCCAGTTCACCCGTACGGACGCCGACGTTGGCATCCGCAGAGGCGAACTGGGGACGGTTACGGCGATCGACCCGAGCAATCTCGAAGTACGGCTCGACAAAGGTTCGCTCATCAAGCTCACCGCCGACCAGGCCCGCCACATCGAACATGGCTACGCAATCGAGAGCGTCAAGGCCGGAGCTCCGGAGCGAGTCATCTTCACCCACGACGCCGCTCCGGGCGACCGGGAGATCGCCGTGCTCTCCCGAAAAGGCCGCGAAGTCAATCTCTACATCTCCGATGCTCCAGCGGCCAGGAACCAGGAAACCCAAGTCCGGGAATCACCAAGACACCCCCCGCCCGCCCCAGCTGAGACGCCTAGCCAAGCAGTCCCAAATCACAAATTCCAAAGCACCGCCGCCTCTCTCGAACTCCAGCAATTCGAGAAATACCACGACGCCGTGCAGGCCGAGCGTTACCGCGTCACCTCGATCAAGATGCTGCCCGACGGCCAGAACAAGATTTTCATTCTCGATAAGGACAAGCAGACCGGCGTGACCAGAGGCTTCACGCCCGAGGAGATCGCCCAGCGCATCCCGGAGATGCAACGCCTTCAGCGTCGAGGCGAGAATATCTATTACACGCCCCTTTCAGACAACAAGCACCACATCCTGATCGACGACATGAACCGACCTAAATTCGCGAAGCTGATCGCGGACGGCTACAGGCCCGCCGCCCTGATCGAGAGCAGTCCCGGCAATTACCAAGCCATCGTTACCCTGCCCAAGCTGGGAACGCCCTTCGACCGCGAGGTAGCGAACCGCCTGACCGTCGAGCTCAATCAGGAGTACGGAGACCGGAAGCTCTCCGGCGCCATCCATCCGCACCGTGCCCCCGGCTTTGAGAACCGAAAACCCAAGCATATGCGGGAGGACGGTAGCTATCCGGAGGTCCGCCTGCTCAAGGCCGAACGCCGCGAAGACGGCAAGGCGCTCGAAATGACCCGCGCGATCGACGCAGACTATACTCAGCGGGCCGAAAAGCACGCCCGAGAAGCTGGCCAGCGTCACACCGCCGTCGCCTCAGGGCAAGCCAAGGACCTCTCCCAGGTTTACGACGCGCACCGCAACGACATTCTGGCCCGTCAGAAAGGCGACATCGATTACTCCCGGCTCGACAGCATGATCGCGCTCCGCATGAGGGCGACCCACCACGACCGGAGCGACATCCAGGCGGCCATCCTTGACGGTGCTCCGCGTAGCCGCCCCGCCGACGCCAACCCCAATCACCAATGGGAGTATTACGCCCAGCGGACGGCCGACAGCGCCTACACCCCGCAGGCGGACAAACAACTGGAATCTCTTGCCAAGTACGCGAAACACTGGGCGCGGCTCGAAGCGCGCGGGTCGCAGGACGACAATAGCCAGCGCAACCAACAGTTTGAGCCGGCAGCGCTATCTCCCGCCCCTTCCGCAACGACCGGCAACAGCGACGCCGCGCTCATGCCGCCCGAGCGCGTCTCCCACCGGCCGAGGATTCGCCACTAACCAACGCCTGCACCATTGCCAAAATAGGAGGAGAACTATGAACATCGACAATGCCACAGAGACCCGCGAGAGCTGGAGGCCGCTCGAAAACGCCATTGGCCCCGCGCTCTGCAAAGACTTCATGTGGATGGGCCAGGCCGGGACCGTCCAGCTTTACAAGCACATCGACACCCGCCGCTATCTCCTGATCGACTCCGCCACCGGCGCATTTTACGACCAGCAACGCTACCCGCTCAGCCGGGAAGCGGCGCTTGCCTACGCGCTTCCCTAAAAACCGCCGTCCCCTTGGGAGGTCAGCTCTTCGGCGGACTGGACGGCCCCGACTTCTTTTCAAGGCCGCCCCCGGAGGGACGGCCTCGCTGGAAAACGGAAGACGGATTGATCTCATCCGCCGATGCGAACCTCCCGATTGATTTCCTTCCAGGTGGAGGGCACAGGCTCGGGGAAGTTGTACCAGATAACTTCCAAAAGACTAAGACTGCCTTCCGCGAAGTGAAGAAGAACGCTGATGACATCGTTCTTGCCATCCAGGTTTATCCCTAATTCGATCTCTCCCACCAAGCCCTGATGACCACCGAACCGGGGATTCTGTGGTTGAGAAGGAGCTTCTAAAACAACTGAACGGCAGCCGCATCTGCATTCAGCGACTATGAACAGTTCACCTAAATCTACGTCGCTCCACGCCGGATTAGCCAAGACGATCTCGTTTATCCAAGCTCCTTCTTGGGAAGTCGGAGGCCTCCTCGGCACGTTGATGTAGCTACCATGTTCCATGCTCATCTCTTTGTAAACACCGTGGATTATTCTGAGCACACCATTGACCATTTTGCCCCTAAACCCTACGTCCGTTCCGAGTATCTGCAACAGAGCCGCCGAAACTCATGAACGAAGCCGATACTCTACAGCCTTTAACCTACGACCCGCTCAACCCGCTGAAAACAGGGCAGGGAAGCATGGTACGGCTTTCAATGGTGTGTTCTCAGGTCGCCATCGCCAACTTGGTTCCAGTTGACGCAGTTAATCGCGGCAAATTCTACAGGGACAGTTTGGTTGTATCCGTGCCAAGCGCAAAAGCGATACCAGTGCGGTCCGAACTGATCAAAATACTGCACTATGCCAAAGACAGCCAAATAAGATCTTCCTGCCCTCAAGTCTTCTAACTCTTTTGGCGAAAGAAACCTATTTTTGTAGTTAACTTTGTCGAGCAGAGGAATATCCAGAATCGCGACCTCCATTGGAAAAATGGGATTGTGAAGCAGTTGCGTCCTAGCCTGACTAAGGTTTAAAGAAGGGGGATTTCCAGCATTAATTATCTCGAATACCCCTTCACTAAAGCTGGTGCTTATTATGCTCTTACCAATATTGGTGAGAGTAGCTTCTATCACCGGTGTTTGGTCAGATTTGAGATTAGTGGGGAATTGATAGTTAACCTTTACCCACGCCCGCTCGTCAACTTGGAAATTGTGCCGGAGATCGTGCCACTGGAGATAGGTTATCCCCCCATAAAAAGTAACGATCACGAGCGTAAGAATTTCTATAACGAGGCGTATTTTGTCGCGGATTGCAGTCTCTTTACAAGCGGCATTTTCCTGTTCCTGGTCAAGAGGGTGACTCTTTGTCAGTATTTCTCCAGTCACTCTTGCGTCGCCGTTCCAGTGGCAAAAATGTTTCTCGGCGGCCCCCTTATCTGGATTGGAATGGCCTCGATTGCCGGCTCGTTTATTTTGGCTTGACATAAGACCTAGTTTGGTAAAACACGGATTCTACAAAGGCCGTTAAAGCACCTGAAGAAATCAAAATCGATTAGATTCCCTACAATATTCGCACGATCAAATGCATCGTTGTGGACGAAAATTAATTCGACGCGGGTTGCGACAGCTGAGCTTGCCCCCGGGAAACGTCTCTCCTAGCGAGCTGTTGTAATTGCGAAGAGGAGACTTTGGTGCAGAAGTTGACGCGTCGGCGGTACACGTTGGAGTACAAGCAGGAGGCGGTTCGTCTGGTGGGGCGCAACTTCACCGTGGCCCCGGCGAACACCGTCTGGGTGGGCGAGATGACCTATATCCCCACTCGGGAAGGCTGGCTGTACCTTGCCGTAGTGCTCGATCTGTTCAGCCGCCGCATCGTGGGCTGGGCCATGGGTGCAACGATCGACTCGGCGCTGGCCTGCGGCGCCCTCGACATGGCGTGGCACAGCCGCTCGGCCGCCGCGGGCCTGATCTTCCATAGCGATCGCGGAAGCCAGTACGCAAGCCGTTGCTACACGGACCTGCTTGCCGGGCATTCAATCAAGGCTTCCATGAGTCGCAAGGGCAACTGCTGGGACAACGCCTGCTCGGAGACCCTGTTCGGCTCACTGAAGGTTGAGCGGCTGCATGGCATGGAGTTCAACAACCATAGGGAGGCCAAGGACGCGACGCTCGAATGGCTGCTCAGGTACAACCGGTCGAGGATGCACTCGACGTTGCGCTACTTCAGCCCAGCACAGTTCCAGCAACAAGCACTCGCTTCACCAATCGCTCTCGCAGCCTGACCGCGAAGGCGCAACCGCAACTCGACGAAAGTCCAAAACCAGTACGCTTATGAGAGACGCGTTCTTGATGGAACACGCGCGCTAATCGAAGCTAGTCAAGCGCCAGGCGGCGGTCTTCAATCTCACGCGTGACATCTGCGGCAAGGTATGCATCGTCGAACGCGCTTTCGGCATTGGCGCTTGTGCGCTCGCGGAGGCCGTCGCGCTCATCGATGAAAGGCTCACACTTCAGACTGCTTGACCCACGGATGGAAAACGCCCCAGATGCCTCCGCGATGACTTTCAATCTTGCAACAGGGCCGTTGAGATCTATGATCAGAAAGACTCAGACAGCTTCGCAGCTCTTTGTGCTGCACTGGCAGGCCGCATGTTGAAGAAACGCACGAAAACACCTGTCCCGCTTCGATCGCTGACTGACTTCATAGAAGAATTCGATCGGTACTTCTCGGGTTCGACCCAACTGAAATGCTATCGAGGCCAGCGGGATGCCTCTTGGCCGAATGTAGCCGGTATATTTCGCCCTGACGCCAAAGAGCTTCTTGAAGATGAGAAAAGGGCAGTTCGAAGACTGATCTCAGTGCAGCCTCATGAGTTTGCGTCGGACGAAACCATGTTCGACAAGCTCGTTCGGATGCAGCATTTTGGACTGCCAACTCGATTGTTGGATGTTTCGCGTAATGCAATGGTGGCGCTCTTCTTTGCGACGGATGCAGGCCCCATCGACAGCAAACCGAGCGACGGTCTGGTGACCGCGTTTGCTATTCCGCCGGAACTTGAGAAGTACTATGACAGCGACTCTGTAAGCTGCATTGCCAACTTGGCCAACATGACTGCCGAGGAGAAGGCCAAGCTTTTTCAATTGAAAGAGACGCTGACCGAGGATCTATCAGAAGCTCGCACCATCGAACTCTTCAACCAGAACGACGTGGTGCAGCGACTCCTTCAATTCATCCGAGCCGAAAAATCATACTTTAGGCCGATCATGAACCCCGCAGATTTGTTTGTGCCGTATTTTGTCCATCCAAAAATGAGCAACCGACGAATCCTTGCGCAGTCCGGGGCTTTCATCCTCTACGGCTTTACTCCGCCCCAGACGATGTTCTTTCCCTATCAGATCGACCCAACCTCATTTACTGTTCCCCACGATGTCAAACGCTCCATTCGAGAGGCGCTCGACAATATTGGCATCAACGAAAGCACGTTGTTTCCAGAGATTGATAAGGCTGCGGCTTGGATCAAGAACAGCTACCCAGGTAGTTCGGCATCGGGCACGACTATGCAAAAGCCCACAACTGGAATGCACCCAATGCGAGCGTTATGGAATCTTTTTAGGACGAGTAGGTGATGCACCCTCGTTCCTAAACCTTCCTCCACTTGTCCCTGCCGCCAACACTAGTGTCGCGGACTCGCTCAACGAGAACGGCTGAATCCGGGTTGATCTCACGAGCTCGCTCAATCGCCGCAGCCTGGGTCGGAAGGACGTCGCTGGCTCTTTCCGAACCCGGTTTTCGCACCGCGTAATCGCCCTGTTCGCGCCTTTCGATAAACAGTTCATTCTTTGCCATGGAATCCTCGCGTTTCTACGGATCGGATACACCGCCAAGCATAATTGTACGGCTACACGACTCGAGTTGTCCGATTGAGCCGACAAAGCGCGCCCGAGGGTCGCGTTGAGCTTGTCCCTCGCTTTCCAGGCTATGGAACACCTCTTTTCCCAAAAGTTGTTGAACAAAACCGAAGAGCAACCTTCCCAACGAACTACAAGTCATGCAAATGGCCACTGCGCTCCACCTAAGGCGGATGCTTTTTATTAAGGCAACCGGAAAACCAGGCCCGTCGCCGGCCGCCGAGGATCGCAGACCCCACCATGCGCGGTCGGATCGATGGCAGCGATCTGTTGTTTGTGCCGCAGCAACTCCTCCGCCTGAACCGAACCGGTGTAGCTCTTGCCGCTTCGCTTCCGCGCCAGAATCGCCTGCGTCGAAGTCACAAGCTCAATCGGAAGCGAGAGGCCGTCCTTGCCAATTTCCAGAGGCGTCATCTCAGTCTTCCACCTCACCGGAAGCTTTAACTGCTTCATAGGTCTCGGTAATTCCATGTCCAACGGCAGATACAGCTGTTCCATGCTCTCCTGATGCCTCTCCCGCCACAAGATCAGAAGCAGCGGAGTCATCTCCCCGAGAACCATCTGCGTACGCTCCACAATCGCATGGCATCCCCTGCAGAGCGTAATCATCAAATCCAGCTTGGAAACACCTGGCACCCTGTGATGGACGCATAGTTTGCGCCTTTCCAGATTCGGACAGGCACGGCATCGGCGCCCATCCCGATCCAGAACCACTTCGCGCAGGCCGCCGTAATACTCCTCGTCCTGGCGTTTCATCGAGTAGCACGACGAGCACAGTCCGAGCGCGAGGATCTCCGAACGCCCGCATGGACAGAAGATTCCGCGCTGTTTCATCGGCCGCTTATCCTTCATGCTTTCCTGCCCCGACTCAAGTACATATAGACTGTGTTTCTTGACACTCCCAGCTCTTTCGCGAGCATCGCCTTCGACTCGCCCGCTGAGATTCGTTGGAGAAGCACGGCGGCCTGCGCTGCGGGACGAACCGATATGCGGCTAAACGGATAATTGATAAACCAATATACTCGAAGCCGTGTCCGTAAGACGATCCCTCAACGGACGTTCTGCGGAAGATCACCGGTTCGCTGAAACACAGTAAAGCTTGTCTCATTAACCTGGTACGGTGATATTCTCACACAAGGCCCGCCAAACGTTACACATTATGCCAAAAACTCTCATAGGTTACGCACGATGCTCCACGGACAAGCAGGACCTCACCGCCCAGCGGGAAGCACTCACCGATTTAGGAGTTGCGGCGGACCGAATTTATGTAGATCACGGGTTGACCGGAACGAACCGAGCGAGGCCAGGGTTGAACCAGGCGCTTGCCGCTGTTCGCAAGGGAGACACGTTGGTCGTGCCGAAGTTGGATCGACTCGCCCGTTCGGTGCCCGATGCGCGGTCCATTGCAGATGAGCTGGCAGACCGTGGTGTCACCTTGGCTCTTGGACAAAACCGCTATGACCCTTCTAATCCCATGGGCAAGATGTTCTTCAACATCCTGGCCACCTTCGCCGAGTTTGAGTCCGATCTAATTCGACTGCGAACCCGAGAAGGTATGAAGATTGCTCGCGCAAAAGGCAGACTCCGCGGCAAACAGCCGAAGCTCTCAGACAAACAGCAGAAGGAGTTGGGCCGTATGCATGGAACCGGCCAATACACGATCAGCGACTTGGCGGAGTTGTTTTCTATCTCTAGGCCGACGGTGTACCGGACGCTCCTTCGTTCTGCTCAACCGTAATGTGTTTCTCGATCAGTCGGAAGCACAGTGGCCTGTTCGCTTGAGTGCTCGGTGAGTGGTTTGGCGATAATGCGCAAGCTGAGACCTCCGCAACTTCACATGTTCGAGAGCTGGTCTAGGTTGTGACATACGATAGGAACATATCCACTATTAGTGGTGGCGTTGTCCCTACTCGTCTCGCAACGTCTTTGCGGGTTCAATGCGCGCAATGCGCAAAGTGGGCACAGTGGTGGCCAGCAGGGTGACGGCGGCGAGCGTGAGAACTACGGCCGCGATGGTCGGCGCGTCGTAGACGCCGACGCCGTAGAGCACGCTGCGCATGGCGCGTAGAGCGCCGGTACAGAGGATGAGTCCTACGACCAAGCCGGCGACTGAGGCGCGTACGCCCGGTGAGCTTACGTGAATCATGGCGCGGCGGACACTTGATCCGAGCGCAATGCGAATGCCAATCTCGCGAGTCTTCTGCACTACCATGTTGGAGACGAGAGCGAAGATGCCGACCGCACTGAGGAGCAACGCCAGGCCGGCCATGGCGCTGAGCAAGGCTACCTCAATGCGCTGCGTGGCGAGGGTCGCCGCCATCAGATCGCTCATGCTGTAGAAGCCCGAAAAAGGCAGGCTCGGATCGGCACTCGAAAGCGCGCGCTGCATCTGGCCGGTCAGGCCGTCAATGGGCGCAGCGGTGCGGACGATCCAACTTGGCTGGAACCAGGTGTGGACGAGGGGGAGAAGCCGCGCATTTATCTGTGTGGCGGGAATGTACACGGTGCGCTCGCTGGTGATAGGGCCGGAGTCGTCAATGCCGGGCGCAGTGGCTACGTCGGCCACCATTCCGACAATCGTGACGCCCTTGTTGAAGGAGCGGCCGACGGGATCGGCTCCGTTGAAGAAACGGCGCGCGAAGGCCTTGTTCACGATAGCTACCGGCTTGGTGTGGGTGCCGTCAGAGCCGGTGAATGCGCGGCCGCGCAGCAGGGAGATTTGTAGAGCGTCGAAGTAGCCCGGCGTAACGTAGACTACGTCGGTTTCGGCCTCGAGTCCAGCTTCAGGTCCGTCGCCGATCTTCACCGAGTCGTTCAGGGCGCGCTCGTAAGGAAGCGTCAGTCCAACCGCTGCGATCTGCACTCCGGGAATCTGCTGCATTGCCGCGATGGATGTGTCGAGCAGGTGGGCGAAAGCGGCCGGGTCACGATAGCGCGCGTCGTCGAGCGAGGCCTTGGCGGTCATCACGCCGTTTGGAATAAAACCCGGTGGCAGTGTTTCCAGGTGAATGAGCGTGCGGATGAGCAGGCCGGAAGCAGCAAGCAGCACGACGGTCAGAGCTACTTCACCGGCAATAAGAGCCTGCCTCAGGCGCAAGCGATCGCCACCGAATCCTACGCGCATGGCCATGGAGGAACGCAGATCAACCTTGCGCGAGGCGAGGGCGGGTAGCATTCCGAACAGCAGGCAGGTGAATACGGCGACAGCCAGCGTAAACGCAAGCACGCGACCATCGAGAGGCACGCTGGCGACGGGCAGAAAACCCTCAGGAAGCATTGAAAGCAGACCGCGCAGTGCCACAAATCCTGCTCCGATGCCGGCCAATCCGCCCATGAGGGCCAGCAGCAGATTTTCAACCCAAAGCTGCATTTGAATCTGGCCGTGGGACGCGCCAAGGGCCAGGCGGATTGCGATTTCCGGCGTGCGGCGCAGCATGCGTACCAGGGTGAGGCCGGCCAGGTTGGCGCAGGCGATGAGCAGGATGATGCCGGCGGCCAGCATGAGGGTGAGCGCCTTGGGGCGAAGATCTTCTGTCTTGCCTTTTTGCAGGGGCACGGAATACCAGGTGAGTTGCCCCCCGGCAACGTGTCCCGCGAAACGCGCGGCCTGCCCAGCCCAGGCGCGGTTGATCTCCGCGTCTGCCTGCTGCCAGGTGGCTCCGTCGCGCAGGCGTGTAATCACATCGAAGTTGGCTCCGCCGCCTTCCCCCTCGCGGCTTGGCTGGAGAGCGGTGTAAATGTCGGCGTGGGAAGGCGTGACAGCGCCCTGGGGCAGAACGCCGACTACGGTGTAGGGCTCGCCTTTCAGATGAATGGTCTGTCCAAGAAGATTGCGATCGCCGCCAAAGGTGGTGCGCCAGAGGTTGTAGCTCAGGATCGCGGATTTTGGGCCGTGCGGCTGATCTTCTGTGGCAGTGAAGTTGCGCCCGAGGAGCGGCTGAATATCGAGCACATCAAGGTAGTGCGCCGAGATGCGCGCTGCGTGAAGATACTGGACCTGTCCGCCAGCCTGTGAGTAGCGTGGCTGGACCGAGCCCGATTGGACCGGGTCGACCTGAAGATTAACTCCGCTGGCCATGCCGCTTGAAATCGCCGAGATTAACGAGGGGACATTGTCGCGCAGAGCTTCCCACTCCTCCCCGTCGAGGGCGATCATGTCCTGTGAGGGATGGGGGCCAGTGGCGTGTTCGTAGATCACGCCCAGGCGCTCGGGATGCGCGTAAGGCAGGCTCTTGAGCATCAGCGCATTCACGATGGAAAAGATTGCGGTGTTCGCGCCGATCGAGAGCGCAAGCGTAAGGACGACCGTGAGTGTGAAGCCGTGATTTCGACGAAGTTGGCGCAGGCCAAAGCGCGCATCCTGCCATAAAAGCTCCACATCCGTGCCGGCGCGCTGATCACGTACCGCCTGCTTTAGCTGTTCGATACCGCCGAACTCTGCCTGCGCGGTCCGTCGAGCTTCGGACGCAGGCATGCCCGCAGCGATCCTTTCGTCGGTAAGCATATTCACGTAGGCATGCACTTCATCGTCAAGTTGGTTCTCCACCCGGCTCTTTTGGAAGAGATTGCGCATCATGCTGGTAGTACGCGACCAGAGTTTCATCGTTCACTCCTTAACTTGCCCTCAAAGCGTTCGTCATGGCGACGGCAACCCGCGTCCATTGTTCTGTTTCTACTTCAAGCTGGCCCCTTCCGGCTTTAGTGAGGCGGTAAAACTTCGCACGACGATTATTCTCCGACTCGCCCCAGAAGGAACTCAGCCAGCCCGCTTCCTCCAGGCGGTGAAGGGCAGGAAATAACGAGCCAGGCTTGACGAGAAATGTCCCTTGCGTGATCTGCTCGATGCGGCGCGAAACACCCAGACCGTGGAGTTCTCCCGCCCCGAGCGCCTTCAGGATGAGGAGATCGAGAGTGCCTTGCAGAAGACTTGTCTTTTTAGAACTCATTTGCCCCGTCCTATCGAATAACTACATGAGCTTAACCTTCTTCGTACAGATTGTCAATAGGAGATGGAGTTTGGACGGCATCGTCAACTTAATGGGTGTGAGAAGCTGAGGTGGTGAGTAGCGCCGAGCGGTATTATCGTCATCGTTTTCCGATCGAAGTGGTGGAGCACTGCGTCTGGCTGTATTTTCGCTTCTGCCTAAGCTACCGCAATATCGAAGAGATGATGGCTGTGCGCGGTGTCCGAGTGACGTATGAAACGGTTCGGGAATGGTGCCGGAAGTTTGGCGCCCTCTATACGACACAGCTTCGAAAGAGTCGCCCTCGCATCGGTTCGAAGTGGCATCTGGATGAAGTCTTCCTTTAAATGAACGGCGTTCAACACTATCTATGGCGGGCTGTGGATCAGAATGGCGTCACTATCGACATCCTGGTCCAGCCGAAGCGGGATCGCTGGGCGGCACTGCGCTTCTTTCGCAAGCTACTCCACTCCGCAGGAGTTGCCCCTCGCGTCATCGTCACGGACAAACTCCGAAGCTATGCTGCAGCGAAAAGGCTAATCCTGCCTGAGATAGAACACCGGCAGAGCCGTTATCTGAACAATCGATGCGAGAACTCCCATCAGCCCACACGCACACGAGAAAGACAGATGAAACGCTTCCAGAACCCGGAACAGGCACAACGTTTTCTTTCCAGCCTCTAGTCGATCAACACCCTAACGCAATTGTGCCCGCCAAGTGAAGGCGATTTAAGAGCGACGCGTGGACGAAAACATAAAAGGGGGACGCAGGGCGCATCCCCAGATTCCTGCTATGTGAGGCGAGTCTCGGAAGATTGGGCTCGCACGTAAATATAAGTATACCCACCTGAGGGTCGGAGTTCCCTGCGGCGAACCCACCGCCTATCATGAAGCAGGAGTTCGCCCCCGAGGAGACTATGACTTTAGGACGACGATGGTGGGGCCTGATGCTCATTGGAGTTGGCCTGATGCTATTCGGAACAACCCGGCGGCTCTGGCAGGAGTGGTCGTGTTTTGCGATCATCGCTACTGGAATCGTCGTAGCGCTGCCTGCTCGCTTTACAGGCAGGCCTCCGCGATAGGTCTGCCCTACACGAAAGGTTGAAATGGCTGAATCTGATCTACAAGCAGAAATAGCACGGCTCCGAGCGGAAAACGATCGGCTCAAAGGAAGAAGCGAGCGAGGCGTGACCATGAAGGTCAGCGAGAAAGGAGCTCTCTCCGTCTATGGTCTTGGCCGATTTCCGATCACGCTCTACAAAGAACAATGGCGCAAAGTTCTCAGCATGGCGGCTGAGATCGAGGAGTACATCCAGGAGAACGACTCCAAGCTGAAGGCGAAAGAGTAGCGACAATCCGCCAGGCTCCCCTTATCAAGTAAGGCGTCCTCCTTACAATGTAAGGAGAGGGCGTAGGAATGTCTTTGGTTCTGTCGCAGTAGGGCGGTTTGCTAACCTTTGCATTGACTGTGAGGAGTTGGCGAACATGAAACAGGCATTGAATCCATTGCTGGCCAGGGTGTTGAACGCTTGCACTATCCGTTAGATGTGATTCTGCTTTGTGTCCGCTGGTACAGTGCATATCCGTTGAGCCTTAGGAACCTAGAAGAGATGATGGCCGAGCGTGGGATCTCGGTCGATCACTCGACGGTACACCGCTGGGCAATGAAAGTGTTGCCGGTGACTATCATTGTGCTCGAAAAGAAGAGCCGGACATTATCTGGATGTCCGGCTCTTGGAAGCCCAAATAAAGTTTCCTTAGAACTCCAGCCGGAATGTGACCTGACCCTGGCGATTGCAATTGCCAATATTCCCTTGGTTATTGCATCCCTGGTTAACGACCTGGCCAAATGTACTGTCATCCACGTTGGTGTCTGGACCGTTGAAGATCGTTCGATTCAACGCGTTGAAGTAGTCGACCTGGAGAATACCGGTAAAGCGTTCCCCAAAGAAAAACCGTTTCCTCGCATTAAAATTCTCATTGTAGAACGCTGGATCCTTGAGCGCGCCGAAATTGCGCGGGGTGTCGGCCAACGTATAGGGAGGGCTATCCGTGAATGCAGCTGGGTTGAAGATCGGTGTGACGGCTTTCGTGATGAACTGAGTGCGGGCACGATTGTAGCTACCAGTGTGGAGTGCGACCCCTGGCACACGGAGCGGGCGATAAAAGCCATTAGGAAACGGAGTGCCATTTTGCGTCACGCCGAGAGGAGTTCCCGAAACGTATGTAGTGACCCACGCGACCTGCCAACCGCCGAAAATCTGGCCGGTTACACCATGATTGGAGAAATACTTCTTTCCGGGACCTATAGGTAGCTCGTAGGTTCCGCTGATTTTGAGCGTTTCCAGGGGATTGTTGCTGGAGATGACCCATTCCGGCTTTTGGTTGAATTTGTTGATGCCGCCATTAGCGAAACTGGAGAATCCGCTGCTAGTATTGTCCATTTGGTGGGAAAGCGTATATCCAGAAAGGAACGCCAGACCGTTTGTAAAACGCTTGTCGACCTCGACTTGGATGCTTTGATAATAGGTAGTGCCTGAACCTTCAAAGTTATTGAAGATATTTGAGTACTGCGGGTAAGGCACCAGCGATTGCGCCACCGTAGCCGATCCGCCGAAATCATTGATAAAGTTGCTATACGGCAGGCTAAACCCGGCGGCTTGGGCGGCTCCGTTGTTGAAGGTCAATCCGAGCTGGCTACCCAGGGCTAGGTATTTCGGATCGAGCTGGTCGATTTTATTCAATTGGCTGGGCAGGTGGATGATCCGGTTGCCAAGCCAAGCTACGGTAAGAAACATGTTGTAGGGAAGCTCGCGCTGATAGTTTGCGTTCCACTGCTGGGCGTAGGGGGCGTAGCCGTCGTTCTTGCTGAAGGCGTTGATTTGAGTACCCGCACCGAGCGCGGTGTTGAAGGGGGTTCCCGGCGGGTCCGGCAGGATATTGGTATCCCAGCTTCCGTAGGCGGATTGCGCAGTACCCGTGCTGTTCCGCTTGAACGATCCCGCCAACAAGTTCCCGTAGTTCACGGCGACTTTGTTGGTCCCATATTCGTAAGCGCCTCCATTCAGGAACGCCACGGAGAAGCCAGCCTGGACGACTGATTTTTCATTCAACTTGTAGGCGAACCCAACGCGAGGACCGAAGTGTCCCCAGTGAATGTCGGCCTTGTTGTATCCGGCACAGCCGATGCAGGCGCCGAACTTGGTCGCAGCGCCCGGAATCGGGGTACCCGAAGCCGTGGCGTAGTGGGGATCTGTCCCGTTGGGATTAAAGAAGACAATATTGTTGTGGTTTTCGGTGAAGGGCGACATAATATCCCAACGCACGCCCACGTTAACGGTCAACTTCGGAGACAGTTTTATGTCGTCCTGTATGTATGGGGAGAAGACATAGTTGCGGAGCTGAAGCTCCTGTGAATTCGTTCGGTTCGCGTTGTCGGGGATCCCGAGTAGGAAGCTGGCGAAGGAACTTCCGGAGCTGTTAAAGTTTGGCTGCTGCACCCCGTTCACATATGGCACCGAAGTAGTACGCTGGCTGAAGTTAAACTGGCCGCCTGCGGTCTGTTCTTCATTATCGTCCTGGTACGAACGGCGGAATTCGCCGCCGATGTTAAAGGTTTGGCGTCCGGTTGTCCAGAGCCAATTATTCACCAAGGCAACGCCGAGTTTGCGGTTGATCGATCCAGAGTTCGACCCGCTCGTGCCCCAACTCGTAAGTGCGCTCTGCCCGTCGAAGGTGATGTTCGGCGGAATTACTCCGCCTTGCACCGCCGGGAATGAGTACCTGCTATGGTTGAGCTGGTCGTTAATTTCACCGATCCAACCGGCCCCCGCGGTCATCGATATGTTCGCTGAATACGCGTGGTTATAAGTGAGCAGGTAACCGCTGCCTTGGGCAGGGAAGTCCCTCAAACTATTCAACGGATTCGGCGGAATGACGAAGGGATTATTGTCAAAGCCGACATTGTGAAAGTGGTTGTGCCACATGCTGAAGTGGACGCTCTGCCGGGTGTCGATGACCTGGTCAACGGTAAAACCCCAAACATGTTGAATTGTCGGGTTTGGATAGGCAACGTAGCTCTTATTCTGCTGCTGACCTCCCGGTCCGCTGCCCTGTTGATCGGGATCGGGAATATAAGGAAGCAGGATGGCTGAAGTCGGACTGATGCGGGCGGGGCAGATTACATTCAGCGCTCCATTGCACTGAAACTGCGCCCCGGTCGTCGGATCGAAGATCGGAATTACGTTGCCATTACTATCGACATAGTGGCTAAAGTCACCGGATTTCATCGCGACACTCGGCACCGTCGCAGGGTTCTGATTTAGGTTATTGAGGCTGAACCACTCCTGGCTGTAATGGCCAAACGTCCGGTTGCGGCCGTCATATACTTTGGGGATGCTGATCGGACCGCCGACCGAAAATCCATAGTTGTGTTCGTGATCGGTTGGCGGTTTATTGTCCGGATTGTTCGAGTTCCAATCCTTACCGTTGAAGAAGCCGACCGAGTCGAACCAGCTATTACGCATAATCTCAAAAAGGTCGCCGTGGTAGGTGTTGCCGCCCGATGCCATCTGGTACGTGAGCGCACCCAATCCCAATCCGAACTGGGCGGCGAATGTTGAGCGCTCGACGCGAAACTCCTGCACTAACTCGAAGGGAGGATTGAAGTTGGTCGTGTAACCTTCCGTCTCCGGCTGGACTACGGGAATGCCGTTATAGACAATCTCTTGTTCGAAATCGACACCGCCGCCGATGCGGTGAGAAAATTGGCTTCCAGTGGTTCCCGGTACCAGGAATTGGAGAGCGGAAATATCGCGACCACGACCGGAAACCAGATTGGGTAGTGAAGCGACGACTTCGGGCTCGACGGTGCTACCCAACTGGGGTTGAGTTGTATTCAAGGCTATCTGTGGAGAGGTGACCTCGACCGTCTGGCTAGTGGCTCCGGCGCTAAGCACGATGTCGATGGTGACAACCAGGCTAACCTCGACGTTCACGTCGCGATGAATTTCCTTCTCGAACCCTGCAGCTTCGACCGTGATTGTGTAATGACCAGGGTTAAGTCCTTTCACCGCATAGGTTCCGGCGCTGCTCGATACGAGGATGCTCGAGACGGCAGTGGTCTGTTCGGTGACGGTGACCTTGGCGCCTGGAACGACAGCTCCGCTGCTGTCAGTAATGGTGCCGGTGATTCCGGCGTTCGCTTGTGCTAAAGCAGTTCGCGGCATCAAAAACTGGAAGCATCCGATCGCGACGGCCAACGCGATGGCCGGCCGGAGGGAGGGTTTCCAGTAATGGAGATGCAGATTCTTCTCGATTTTGGCTAAGTGTCTCACTGTGCTCCTCAAATTAACCATCAGTTATTGCGACTCATCCATCAATTGCCAGTTCTCCCTAAAGTTCCGATTTAGGGCGATACCGATCCGTTTGAAACATTTGACACCGTTGTCATCGCTCAACGGCCGGAACACTAAATCCATAGAAACAGCGTTGTCAAGGTAATACTTCCGTAGGGTAAATGTGTGCAACTTTAGGCGGAAGTGGATTCTTGATCTATCCTTCTGATCGGCAATTTCCATACAGCTAGTCTGAGACTATGCTGAAGCTCCGAGATTCTTACCGTTTGCCTCGCCTTAGACTGAGGGCGTGCGCGCCGCGATGGGTTTGCGCTAGACTCTATTGTTCAGAAGGACTCATTGGTGCACGTCAGACAGTTCGCGGCTCTCCTCCTGTTGGTCTCATTCGGCACAACAGCATGTCATTGGAGGCACAAACGGTCGCCGGGAATCAGTCGAAGCCGGCGCCAGCTGTGGCGTCAAAATCATCGTCATTGGCGCGCGGAGCGGAGAAGCTATCAATTACGATCGACGGCATGGTGGTTTCTGGACCCAACATCTTCTCTGACGGGACCAGGGCCGCTGGGCTCTCAGGCTGGAACCATGTGATGGGAGCCGCCGACAAGAGGCTCATTATCGACACCAACGGCTCTGGAGTGGGCTTGATCGACTACGATAATGATGGCTGGCTCGACATTTACCTGGTGAACGGCTCGACTTTCGCAGCTCTGGACGACAAGCAACCTCTCCTCACGCCGCGTTGTTCCACAGCAACCAGCGGCACATCGCTCAAGACGTGGAGTATCTGCCGGATTTTCGGCGTAGCGAGAACCCAATCTGAATTCATTGCGAGGAGTTGTAGAGACTCTTTGCTCGTGGACTCATATCGGTGTTTTGGAAGGCGGCACAGGTCCATCGATCGGAACGCCGAATCATCATCAACGTCTGCAGCTTCTCATAGCGGATCGTTGCATCTTTCCCAGCCCCACTGGCGGTCAAGACGATCGCGACATCCTCCGTCAGAGGTTTTATGGACAGCACCTTGACCTTCATTCGGGTGCCTCTTCTCAGCACGTCAATGTGTCCTCTTTCGATTTCAGATCGACCCGAAAGAGAGTCGCCTGACCAGAGCACGTAAGTCGCATCTTCAATAAACTGAGCGGCAAACGCGGCTGCGTCGCCGGCATCCCACGCAACCCGAATCCTTCAAGACAGTCTTCAATCGAATCGTTTTGATTTGCGGACACTTCAGCTCCGACCCTATTTTGGAAAGCTAAAACTGGCCGATATGTGACTGCAAGACCCAACCAGCCTGAATCACACGTAGAGGGCAAATTCGTCCTTCAGGCCAGGAAGGGCAATGCGGCGGTCATGCGAGCAGCTCCGGATGCAACTGAGCGGTTTTTCCGATCAGTTCTCCGAAAAGCGTATTCGCCCAGGCAAACCACGACCTGGTAAAAATAGCCGAGTTGTCCCGGTTATACGATTCATGGATGAACCCGGTAGCGGCGGCGGCCGCCTTCAACATTTGAATTGAGCGACCAATTTCGCGGGGAGAAATGCTAGTAAGCGCATAGATGATCTGTGACATAGGCCATATGCTGTAGCGGCCGATATGCGGACCGCCGATACCCTCACCCGCCTTGCCCCGGAAGAACCACGGATTCCGATCGCTCCAGACAAACTCCCGCGTTCGTGCATACAATGCCGCGTCCGGGGAGCTATCGAGATAGGGCAAACTCAGCAAGCTTGGAACGTTAGCATCGTCCATAAGAGCGGAACCGCCGAAGCCATCGACCTCGTAGCACCATATTGTGCCCGAATCAGTAGAGGCGATGGCGTGCTGCAGCAGCGCGGCGTGGACTTCGTCGGCCAGGGCCGAGGCCTGATTGGCCATGACCGTGTCGTTCAAAATGGAGTTGGCCATGGTTGCCAGCTGTCGGAGACAACTGATGGCGAAAAGGTTAGCCGGCGTCAGAAAGGGGAAGATGCAGGCATCGTCAGACGGCCGAAAGCAGGAGGCGATGAGGCCTATCGGATTTGCGGGGTTTCCGATGCCATTGACCAACGAGTCCGTTGGGTTGGGCGCGTCGCGCTGAAAAGTATACGGTCCCGGGCCGTGTTTTCGTTGTTGCACCTGCATGGTGCTGAGAGCATTTTGCATTGCACGCTTCCAGCTCGCGTCAAATGGGCGGACATCCCCGGTACTCCTCCAGTAACCATGGGAAAGCCGAATCGGGTAACAGAGGGAGTCCAACTCATACTTGCGCTCGCCCACGCCCTGCTTCATATCGGTCTTGTCGTGCCGGCTTCCCTCCAGAGGGGGCGCATTGAGGTCGGCCATGAAGCAATTCGCGTAAGTATCAATCAATAGGCAGCGGGTCTGCCTGCGGACCACCCCTTCGAGAAGCTCACGCAAAGCGGCATCTTTTGAAGCGAGTGGGAGGTAAGGCCACACCTGGGCTGAAGAATCCCTTAACCACATTGCGGGAATGTCTCCGGTGATCACGGCGGTATCCGGCTTACCTTCAAACCTACCTGGCTCGACCGTGGTATCCAGTGTGTTGGGGAAACAGTCTGTAAATAGGGCGCTCAGCGCAGGATCTTGAATCCTGGCAGCTATGTCAAGAATGTACGCTTCTAGCGCGCGACTGCGAAACTTACGGTCAGCGGGAAGCGGCCGCTTCGAGCTAGCAGATCCGGTTGTTTGCGGAAAGGCGGATTTCGGAACGACCGATAGCAGACTCGCGCCGGCTATGACTCTGCTCATCTTGGACGCAAATGCTCGCCTGGTCAGGATCGTGGCATGCGCCGTAGTTCTATCGTCATTGGGACCCTTACTGTTCAAACGTTCACACGCCAAAAGCTCTCCCCTGTAACTTAAACTTGCGGCGGATCGACGGCGTTAGCGCGTCTGAAACCCAGCTAAAGATCCCTGACCCTGCGTTAACTGAACGAAGCGCGATCGGCAAGCAAGCACAGGGCAAGACAAGTCCATGCTATATTTTATGCCATTTGACAACGCTGTCAAATCAGGAAACAATCTTCGTTTAGCACGCCGCACAATCCGGCCCGCGACGTATCCTCTTAGACCTTCGCATCAGATGCCCTAATGAACATCGCAGTCTAAAACACCCGAGGGACTTTGGACGAAAGGGAACCTGCAGCGCTTCGCCTAGTTTCGACTAACCTATGGAGATTTATGATGAGACGTCTGTGCACTGCCCTGGTCGTAACCCTGCTCCTCGATTTTGTAGCGCCGTCTGTCACAAGCGCCCAGTCTGCCGAACAGCCCGATTTGAGCACTCAACCGACCTTGTATGTGGTGGGCTACGCTCACCTGGATACGGAGTGGCGCTGGGAGTATCCGCAGGTCATCGACGAATATCTTCGTAAAACCATGGAAGACAACTTCGCATTATTGGAAAAGTATCCGCATTACACGTTCAATTTCAGCGGGGCCAATCGTTACCGCTTCATGAAGGAGTATTTTCCCGCCGACTTTGCGAAGGTGAAGACATATGTTAATGAAGGCCGATGGTTTCCGGCGGGGTCTTCGATGGAAGAGGGCGATGTGAACACGCCTAGCGCGGAAGCTATCATCCGGCAAATTCTTTATGGGAACGATTGGTTCCGCGGCGAGTTCGGCAAAGCTAGCGCGGAATACATGCTGCCGGACTGCTTTGGATTCCCAGCTTCGTTGCCGAGCATCCTGGCGCACTCGGGCGTCAGGGGCTTTTCGACGCAAAAGCTGACGTGGGGCTCATCAGTCGATATTGGTGGCCGGGACTCCCTGGAGAGAACGCCGGAGGGCACGCCGTTCAATGTGGGAGTGTGGGTGGGACCCGACGGGGAAAGTGTCCTCGCCGGCTTGAATCCAGGCGGCTATGGCGGCGACATCGACACCGACCTCAGCAAACCGCTTCCACCGACGCCGCCCAATCAAACTCTCGTGGACGCCGAAAAGAAGATTTCCGAATTGCAGCCTCGGCTCCAGGACGCCAGGAAGAATGGCCAGCCGGTGGATCGACACGACTACGAGGACCTCAATGCCGCCCGGCAAACGAGAGACGCTTTTTCCGAGTGGCAAGGGAACTATGAACTGCAGAGATTCCAGGACGATTGGGCCGCGCGCGTCGAACTCAATGGAAAGGTGACTGGACTTTTCACCGACTATCACTATTACGGCACCGGCGATATCGGCGGAGCGCCGCATGAAGCGCGGGTCAAGACGCTGGAGGCCATCGTCACGAAGGGCAAGGCATCGCTTCCGGGCCCAGGGCAGCGCGGCAGTGACGACGCCAAGACCTCGGTGCAGGTCGGCGATGGCCTGGTACACGTGATCTCGGCGACGGCGGAGCAGATGTTCCTCGACATTACGCCGAAAGAAGAGGCCGGCTTACCGCGCTACACCGGAGAGATGGAACTCACCAACCACTCAGCCGGCTCATTGACGTCGCAGGCTTATCACAAGCGTTGGATCCGGCACGAAGAACTGCTCGCGGATGCTGCGGAAAAGTCTTCCATCGCCGCTCAATTGCTGGGCGCGAAACCCTATCCGTTGGAGCGGCTCAATGGCGCCTGGACACTGGCGATGGGCGCCCACTTCCACGACCTGGCGGCCGGAACCGCTACGCCGCGCGCGTATGAGTTCGCTTGGAACGACGATGTGATCGCACTGAATCAATTTGCCGGCGTATTGAGCAGCGCTGTTGAAGGGGTCGCGGCAAGCTTGAAAACCACCGCCAAAGGAGTGCCGCTGGTGGTGTTCAATCCGCTCAATATTCCCCGGGAGGATATCGTCGAAGCGGCAGTCGCCTTTCCGAACGGAGTTCCTAAGGCCGTGGTCGTAACTGGTCCCGACGGTGCCAGTGTGCCGGCGCAAATCTCCAACGGCAAAGTAGTCTTCGTGGCCAAGATGCCATCGGTGGGTTATGCGGTCTACGATGTTCAAACCGCTGACGCGCCGGTCGCCTCGTCTTCTGCTCTCCGCGTCTTGCAGAACGAACTGGAGAACGCCTACTATCGCGTTCAGCTCAATGCGGATGGAGATGTCGCCAGCATTCTCGACAAGGGAACCGGCAAGGAGCTTCTCTCGGCGCCCGCCCGGCTGGCCATCTCCTATGACAATCCGGCGTACTGGCCGGCCTGGAACATGGATTGGGAACAGGAGCAGGCGAAGCCAAAAGAGTTTGTCTCCGGCCCGGCTCAGATTCGAATCGTTGAAGACGGGCCCGCCCGCGTTGCTGTCGAGGTCGCGCGGAATACCGCAGGATCGCACTTCGTTCAGACGATCAGCCTTGCGGCCGGCGACGGCGGAAGGCGGGTCGAGTTCGGCAACGTCATCGACTGGAAAACCAAGGAATCGAATCTCAAGGCGACCTTCCCGCTCACCGCGTCAAATGTAGTGTCTACCTACAACTGGGACATCGGCACGATCGAGCGGCCGACGGCCCAGATCAGGAAATTCGAGGTGCCGACTCACCAATGGATCGACCTTACCGATGCGAGCGGCAAGTACGGGGCGACAGTTCTGACCGACAGCAAAGTCGGATCGGACAAACCCGTAGACAACACGCTTCGCCTCACGCTCATTCGGACCCCAGGAGTCGCCGAAGGCTACCCCGATCAGGCCACGCAAGATATCGGACACCACGAGTTCGTCTACGGCATCGCGGGGCACTCAGACGACTGGCGCGTCTCGCAGACCGATTGGCAGGCGCAGCGACTCAACGCGCCGCTTCTTGTCTTCGGAACATCACAGCATGAAGGCTCGCTGGGCAAGGAGTTTTCGCTCTTGAAGATAAGCAATCCGCGCATACGGGTGCTGGCGGTTAAGAAAGCAGAACTGACCGACGAAGTCGTCGTCCGCATGGTCGAGCTCGATGGCAAGCCGCAGCTGGACGTCAAGGTCAGCTTTGCGGCGCCTATCACCGCCGCGCGCGAGGTGAATGGACAGGAGCAGCCGGTTGGATCGGCAACGATAAGCGACGGCGCGCTGGCGACCTCATTTGGCGCGTATCAGCCGCGAACCTTCGCGCTCCGTCTCGGCCCGCTCCCCTCCGGCGCGAAGGGCACGCAATCCACGCCGGTTGCCTTGCCCTACGACGTTGCCACGGCGAGCAATGATGACGATCCCTCCAGGAACGGCTTCGATGGCAAAGGCAATGCCTATCCGGCAGAGATGCTGCCGACGCAGATCCGCTTCAACGATGTCGGTTTCCAACTGGCCGCGGCCAGGACCAACACACCGAACGCGCTGGCGGCGAAGGGGCAAACCATCAAGCTCCCGGCGGGAAGCTATAACCGGATCTACCTGCTCGCGGCGTCCGCCGACGGCGATCAGAAGGCGGTTTTCAAAGTCGGAGCGCAAGAGACTGAACTGAACATCGAGGATTGGGTTGGCTTTATCGGCCAGTGGGACGACAGACGGTGGAATCCACCAGACGTATTACACGACCATTATGGCGAGATGGTGGGCCTGAAACCGGGCTTCATCAAGCGGGCGGACCTGGCCTGGTACAGCGACCATCACCACAACTTCGCTGGGAAGAACGTGGCCTATGCTTATTCCTATCTGTTCGCGTATGCCCTCGACCTTCCTGCCGGCGCAAAGACCATCAAGCTGCCCAACAATCCAAGCATTCGCATTTTGGCAATCTCACTGGCGGAAGAAAGCCCGGCGGTCACCCCGGCACGACCACTTTATGACGTTCTCCCTGCAATGGTTGCTGACGCCAATTCACATGATTGATAGTCGATGGAATTGTCGTAGTGCGCCCAGGCTGTGCTTCAACTTCGACGCCGCAGGTGCACTCAATGACTGCCTATTGCCGTTTATGAAGATGTAGCTGGAGCACAAAGCCAACTTGAAGATGAATCGATACCTGTTCAAGGGTACAGCGGTCGGCGCACTGGCGGTCTACTCTTCGGCTTCGATACGGCGGTGATTGCGGGGGCGACACACCAGTCAACCCGGGTCTACGCTTTGGTACCTTGGCAGCTGGGTTTGACGGTCGCGATCGCGCTCATCGGCACAGTGATCGGAGCCATGTCGGCGGGTGCAATCGGACAGAAGTTTGGCGGTCGTGACATGCTGCGCGCAATGGCCGTGCTTTATGTCATTTCCGCTCTAGGGTCGGTGCTGGCCTGGAGCTGGTATGCGTTGCTGGCCGCGCGCTTCATTGGCGGCCTTGGCATCGGAGGGTCCTCTGTCCTCGGGCCCGTGTATATCGCAGAACTCGCTCCCGCTCCGTGGCGCGGCCGCATGGTCGGCATGTTTTAGGTCAATATCGTGGTCGGTATTCTGTTCGCTTACTTTTCGAACTTCGCTATAGCTCAATTACACTTGGGCCCGACGGAATGGCGCTGGCAACTCGGAATTGCCTCCCTTCCGGCAATCATCTTCCTCATCATGCTCTTCGGAATCCCTCGCAGCTCCCGATGGCTTGTTACACAGGACCGAATTGACGAAGCTCGGGAAGTGCTGGAGCTGATGGGCTCGCCAAATTCCGGGGCGGAACTGAAAGAGATTGTCGATTCCATCCATACTAAGCGCGCGCATCGATCTGAGCAGCTCTTCTCCTGGAAGTATCGCAAGCCGATCTTTCTCGCCACCACGATCGGCATGTTCAATCAATTGTCGGGTATCAATGCGATTTTATACTACCTCAATGACATCTTCGCCGCGGAGGGTTTCAACAAAGTGTCCGGGAATTTGCAGGCGGTTGCCATCGGCCACGAACCTGGTCGCTACCCTTCTGGCCATGACGGTGATCGACAAGTTAGGGAGAACAAAACTGCTTCTCGTGGGGTCAGTAGGCATTGCGGTTTGTCTGGTTGGTGTGGCATAGGTGTTTTTTTTGAACTCCCATCAGGCATTACTGGTGTGGTTGTTAATGGCTTACATGGTTCTGTCGCAATAAGGCGACTTGTTATTCTTTGGACGGACGGGAGGTGTTGAAGAGCCATGAAGCAGACGATGAATCCAACGGTGGCAAAGGTATTGAAGCGGTTGCATTATCCACTGGATGTGATTCTGCTTTGTGTTCGCTGGTATAGCGCGTATCCGTTGAGCCTCCGGCATCTGGAGGAAATGATGGCCGAGCGTGGAACCTCTGTCGATCACTCGACCGTGCACCGTTGGGCGATCAAATTGTTGCCAGTCCTGGAGAAGGCGTTCCGGGGCGTCAAGCGCAAGGTGGGGAGGAGTTGGCGGATGGACGAGACCTACATCAAGGTGAAGGGCGAATGGCAGTATCTATACCGCGTCGCTGATAAGGCAGGCAAGACCGTCGATTTCTTGCTGCGGGCGCATCGCGGCAAGGCCGCGGCACGCAGGTTCTTTGAACAGGCGATCGAACGGAATGGCGCACCAGAAAAAGTAACCATCGATAAGAGTGGCTCGAATGTGGCGGCTTTGGAAACCATCAACGCCGAACGAGGGAAGCAGATCCTCGTGCGCTAGGCCAAGTATCTAAACAACATCGGTGAGCAAGACCATCGTGGGGTGAAACGTCGAACCAGACCGATGCTCGGCTTCAAGGATGTTCGCTGCGCTCGCATCCTTCTTTCCGGCATTGAACTCATGCGCATGATCAGCAAAGGACAAATGAAAACTGGCCGCAGCGGACAAACCCCTGCACAGCAGTTCTACTCCTTAGCAGCATAAGTAGCCCCACCCCATCGGCATTCCATCGTTCATATATCCTTATCGCGACAGAACCCCCTTGCTCGCCAAGTCGTCGGGTGCATATCCATTTGTGTTCTTTGCCTCGATGATGGTGTTGCAGATCGTTGTGGTGCTGTTTGCATAGCCCGAAACCAAGGGTGTGTCGCTCCAACAGTTGCAGCGGGAGTTGGGAATCGAGTGAGTCGCAAGGGCTGTTCTATTGGTAGTAATCTTTGAACTTGATCAAGACTTATTGAGAACGCTCAAGAGGTTCACGCATGTTGACTCGCATTCAAAAATCCAGAGGTCGGTCATTTGTTTGACTCGCCACCTCGCTTCTCCTTCTCTGCGTAGTGTCGAGCGGCGTCGCCTCGGCACAGGGCCCTTCTTATGGAGAACGGGCCTCTCTTGCGATAGGTACTCTTCAAACTTGGTACGACCTTGACTCGGGCTTGTACAAAACGACAGGCTGGTGGAATTCCGCAAACGCTCTCACCGTTCTTGCCGACTTTGCACGCATTGCCAAATCGCGCAAATACGATTTCGTCTTTTCAAGTACACTCTCAACCGCGCAGAAAACCTCGCCGGGATTCATCAACAAGTATTACGACGACGAAGGTTGGTGGGCACTCGCCTGGATTGATGTGTATGACCTCACCCATGATGAGCGCTACCTCGCTAGCGCCGCTTTGATCTTTGCGGACATGACGTACGGCTGGGATCAAACCTGCTCCGGTGGGATATGGTGGAGCAAAGATCGAAAGTACAAGAAGGCTATCGCAAACGAGTTGTTTCTCTCGGTCGCGGCACGGCTGGCCCTCCTGACCAGGGATCCTAGGCAGCGGACGACCTACTTGGCATGGGCCGATCGAGAGTGGCAATGGTTCGCCAATTCGGGCATGATCAATCCTCAACAGCTCGTAAACGACGGACTCACCGAATCATGTAAGAACAATCAGCGCACCGTGTGGACCTACAACCAAGGTTTGGGAGGGCTCGTCGCCTTGCACGCAGTCTCGGGTGATGCAGCTACTCTTTCTGAAGCCCACAGGATCGCCCGAGCCGCGTTGTCGTCCCTTACTGACCAGCAGGGTGTCCTTCACGACCCATGCGAACCGAAATGCGGCGGGGACGGCACGCAGTTCAAAGGTGTGTTCGCCCGAAATTTGCGAGCGCTCAATGAAGCCGACCCGAGGCCAGCTTATGACCGTTTCGTGAGGACGAATGCAGACAGCATTTGGAATCAGGTGCGTCCACCGGATTACCACCTCTGTGAAGGCTGGTCGTCAACGTCGGGGACGCCTGACGCAAGCAGTCAAAGCTCAGCTTTAGATGTCTTGGTGACCGCAGCGAAACTGTCAGCTACGACGCGTGCAATTCAGTGAAGAAGTGGGGCAAGGAAGAAGCCACTCTAGCTAATTGTTCAGGGTGGCAACGACATTCTCCTTCAGCTCGTCAGGGAGTTCGGGAGCTACGCTTGTTGAACTCGCTCTTTGATGACCGTTTTTAGGTGAACGGTAGGTGAGGCGTTGGTCTTCTAAACATCGACCGATACCTGTCGCGTAAAGCGTTACCACGCGGCCCAATCCCACTGGGCGGGTCATCTAGGATAGGCTTATACCTACAGAACACTTATGACCGCAACGCAAAATCGAAATGCCCCTACCCTCGTTGATGTTGCCCGAGAGGCAGGTGTGTCTCTAAAGACTGCTTCGCGCGTACTCAACGGAGCTTCCTCCGTCAAAGAAGACAAAACGAGCAAGGTTCGTGAGGCCATGGCTCGTCTTGGATACCGTCCGAATGAGTTGGCCCGGGGCTTGAAAGCACGCAAATCCGCAGCTATCGGAATGATTGTTGCAAATTTGTCCGATCCGTTTACCGCCAGCGCCGTTAAAGCTGTCCAGGAGGTCGCCCGGGCCAACGGACATGTGGTTATCCTGGCAAGCTCCGGAGGCTATCTTGATGTCGAGCGTTCCGAGATCGAGAGTCTTGTTGGCCGACAAATCGACGGTCTGATCATTGCTCCCGCTGACGGCCGGTCTGACAATTTTAGTGACGTGATTCCCCCTGAGCTGAAAGTTGTAACTTTCGACCAGCCCGTCAAAAACTCCCCTTTCGACGTCGTTAAGATTGCCAATCGCCGCAGCGCTAAAGAAGCGACTCAACATCTGTTGGGTCATGGTTTTCAACGAATCGTTGCGATTGGGGCCCGTCCGCATTTATACACTTGCTCCGAACGTCTGGCTGGTTATTGCGATGCTATCAGCAACGCTTCACTGGAACCACGAATGTGTTCAGTTGAACATGAAATGGCGTTGACCAGCGAATGGCTCTCGGATTCCGTCTTCAAGAAGCATAAAGCGGACGCAATCATCCCGATGAACTGGGTTTGCACAATGCTTACGCTACGCGGTCTGCGAGTTCTTGGAAAAGAACCTGGGCGCGATGTTCCCATACTTTCCTTCGATGATTTCGACTTGGCGGATATGCTCTCACCTAGCATATCCGCCGTCCGTCAACCTGCTGCGCAATTTGGCTATGAGGCGGCCAGACTGCTGTTTAACCGGCTCAATGGGCAAGCGTCGGAAAAGCGCGCATCGATTGTACTGTCGACCGAGCTCATCTTACGTGAGTCTTGCGGTTGCAACCTATCTGGCCGCCGTCATCCTGCCACGAGACCTCGACGATAACGTTCGTTTCTAATCATGGTCAGTTTCGTGTGCATCGCCGGGCGATTGGGCCTCAATGCGTACTGCGCGGAATTCCGAACAACATGATGAGGAACAGGCTCGCCGAACCGCCGCGATTGCCAGTTGCCGGGCCCCTCGCTCGTCTCCTAGTTGCAATTCGGCGATGACGAAGTTCGAGGAGTGAGCAGCAAAATGCCGATCACGATGTTCACCTGGAACATGCCCAGCCGCCGACCTCGCCAATAGCCGAGCTGTCTTCCTCAATGTACACGGGACCTAAACCGAGAATCCCGACTCCAAGCCGCCTTAAACGCGCGACCGGCAGAGTATACAAGTTTCATACAAATCCCAAAAGCGCATATAGAACGGCAATTACTCGATGTGCCGCCAAACTTCTCGCCAGTCGCCCCGGCCGAGAGCTGCGACGGAGTCGGCGAGTACGCCTGGGCCAGTTTGTGCTTTGCGCTCGTGATCGCCGCGGTATCGAAACTGAACCGCAGCCGCCCATCGCGTCAACCGCCTTACCGTTGGATAGTATCGATTGATCTTCAAGTCCGGTCCTTCATCCAGAACTGCCCTGCATCAAAGGCAACAAGCAGGCCCCGAGTAATCCTGCATCCGCGCCCAATTCGGCGCGCACCACATGTGTCTTTCGAGGAGATCGCAAACGCGAGTCGTCCTCAGTCGGCGCGTTCATGCGGTAGACGTAGCTGCGCATGCGCAACTCCACCGTCATCTGCGGAGCAAAAAGATCCCAGGCCGCCGACACTCCGCCGCCGATCACATAGAGCGGCAGGTTCAAAGTGTTCACCAATGCTCCAAGACCGATTCCCAAAGCCGTGCCGACACGCGCGAAGACGGCGAGTGCCGCAGCGTCTCCTGCGGTTGCACTTTCGGCGATGTGCCGCGCTGTCAGAATTGACGATTCGTCCGAGTCATTTGCGTCGGAGCCTCGCGATTCTTTGGCCATGCGCTTCAAACCCGTTGCTGACGCGTAGAGCTCCAGGCAGCCCCGGCTTCCGCATGGGCAAGGTTCCCCCTCAGGATCCACGCTATTGTGGCCTGCCTCTCCGCCCATCCCGTTGTGGCCGTTCCACACTTTGCCGTCGAGGATAATTCCATTGCCGACGCCCGTGCCCAACGTCAGCATGCAGAGCGATTGCGCCCCATAGGTCTTTCCGGAACCTAGACGAAATTCGGCCAGCGCCGCTAGGTTCGCATCGGACTCGATGATTGCCGGAACACCGACCCGAAGCTCGACTGCTCGGCGTAGATTGTATCCGTTGAAGCCAGGCAAGTTTGGAGGATTGCGCAAGATACCATCCGGCAGCTCCAGCGGTCCCGGAGTGCCGATGCCCAAACCGGCAAAGTTGCCTCCATGACCATGCTTGCTCAAGAGCTTCCGGATCGCCCCGCTCATGTCGTCGGCTACCGCATCCGGTCCGTCCTCCACACGAGTGGGCAGGACGATGCTGTCCGCAATCATTCCATTTGGTGTCGACTCCTCTTTATAAGTGGCGATGCGAAGGTTAGTACCGCCGAGATCCACTCCGATCGCGTAACGTTCCAAAGTCAAGTGAATACTCCTGGGAGTTGCATTTCTCATTACCAAATCGCAGACTTCTTTATATTCGACAGCTCGTGGCGGCATCCATTCCGTGCACGCGATGTGACTTGAATGAGAGCAAGCGCCTTTGATAACGAAAAGTCTCGGCAATTGCATCTCGCCATGCCGATTCAAGTCAAATGCATGAAAGATCAATATCACGTTCTGAAGCTAGGCCTTGTGCAGACCAGGAGACGTCCCGCGCGGACACCACTAGTCAATCGTAAAGGGCTCTCCATCAACGTAACCTGGGCGCTCCCGGAACTCGCACAAATATATCGATATAACTCGTTTTAGACCTACTCCGTCTGACACACAAAAGAAGAATTTCGGTTTCGAGACACCATCTTCCCTGGTCGCTTGCCACGACTGGCAGCACCTACCCGCTCCTCTCCCTATCTTGAACCGAAGCCACAGCACCTAAAACAGTATCCCGCGTTTCCGGATACCACAGCCATATCACCGCAATCTGAAGGGCCATCATCAACGCAAACAGGTAGAAGGTTCGCACCGATGAGGCATGTTGCATAATTGGGTAGACCAGAACGAGAAGAGCGTTAGCAATCCAATGCACCGAGGAGCCGTATCCTTGACCAGCACCGCGTATTCCTGGTGGAAACAATTCACTTAGATATACCCAAACCACAGTTCCCTGGGAAAACGCGAAGAAGGCGTTGTATACAGCAAAGATGGAGAGATACCACAACGCCGCCAGATGTCGCGGGATGGCAAGACCCAGGCCGATGAGGCATAAGGCCATCCCAGCTGCTCCTATGAACAAGAGCGGCTTGCGCCCCAATTTATCAACAAAGGCCATACCAAGCGTGGTTGTTACCAGGCTAAGGCAGGAAATCAGCACTGAATACGTATGCCCCGAGAACAAACCAATGCCCGCACTGGCGAGAATATCCAGCATGTACAGCAAGAGGATATTGACACCAGAGAGTTGATTAAAGATGGCGATGCTCGTTGCCAACAGGATCGAACGTGTGTTTCTCCGCTGAAACAACCTTTCTCGATTTGAGGGTCTGACGGCGTCTCCCAAATAAATGACATGAGAAGCTTCAGTTTGGACGTCCTGGACTGGAACATTGATTGGTTCTAGCGTCTTCAAACGCAGCAAGAAGAACAGAACGACGGCGGGGAACGATCCCATTCCGAGACACCACCTCCACGCTATATCAGCAGGAACTAAGTGTGCGACCGATGACCCGATGCAAAAGGCAACCAACACTCCCGCCCCAATCTCAAGCTGGAACATGCTGACGACTCGACCGCGCTGACCAATTGGAGCCGCTTCAGAAAGATAGAGTGGGCAACCAACTGTAAAACCCCCTATAGCCGTTCCGCAGAGGAATCTCATAACGAGAAGACAAATCCACTCCTCAGAGACCGGCAGACTGATTCCGAACGTCGCAACCGCGTAGAGGATAGCGCACCATGCAATCAAATTTCGTGCTCTTACCCTATCTGCAGCCCGCCCCCCGAGGAGCGACCCGAAGATGGTGCCCCATAAGGAAATCGAAATGGTCAATCCAAAAGCGGCAGAAGAAAGGCCAAAATGACCCCTGAGACTCTGGGTTGAAGAGGACAGTGCTCCGAGGTCATACCCGAAGACAAACCCACCCAGTGAACCAACGAAGGCAGCCGTCATTAGGCGCTTATTAATTTGAAGTCCCTCGATCGGACGGAATCCTTGTTACAAGGGGATATGCCTCACCGCCCGAGCTCACATGGGTATAATCCCCCGGAAACTGGATTGCCTCTGGGGATCGCCAACATGCAAGTAAGACAGTTCGCAAAGTGAGTATGATCCTTCCTGAGGATACAAAGAACTTCGAAGGATTGCCGGCGCAGAACCACCGGTAACGCACCGCGTGCCGCACTCTACGGCGACTTCGGACGGCAGCGCGTTGTACTTTTGATAGGTGATGCTCGGCCTCAATTCCGGCGGACCAGCTCGTTTGCATTATAGGGAGGAACGACGCTGGCGTTGTCGGAGTCATTAGAGAAAACGATGATCTTTCGGCACCGCGCGCGAACTCCCCTGCCGAAAGCATCTGTGAGGTCTGAGCTTCAAATTCCGCGATTCGCGACATGATTTGAAAAGAGAGGGAGCCTAAACTCCCTCTTTGGGAGGTAAAAACTGACTTCGAAAAGACAGCCAATGAAGTGATGGTAGTGTTTGATGACAACGCTGTCAATTGGTCAAATACTTATTCGATCAGCCTTTTTTTGACCTGTAACGCGCCCAAGGGCTCTGTTGATGATGAGATACGCCGCGTTCCTGTCCTGATAAGTTTCTCGGCTTCGAAGAGCCATTTGCAACATCAGGTTTCAGGTCCGCCGTTTGACTGTTCTTCATCCTGACTATTCCGGTGCAGACCTCGGTGGGTGAGCTTTAGATATCAAAAGCTACGGTGAAGTGGTGCGAACGCCTTTTGGTGCCTGATTATGAGGCCATCGGTGCGGGGAATGCTCGATACTCGTTACCGCTCGACAACACAGCCCACGCGATTCGGGCGAGTTTGTTCGCTACGGCCACAACCAGGACATTTCTTGGAGCCCTTGCCTCGAGCGCGCTCATCCATTGGCCCATCTGAACGCGGTCTCGCTTAGAATTCAGGACGACAGAGCGTGCTCCGTGGATCAGGATCTTCCGCAGGTACTGGTTGCCGCGCTTACTTATCCCAAGCAACATTGCCTTACCGCCGGTTGAGTGCTGTCTTGGCACCCGACCCATCCACGCTGCGAACTCGCGTCCTTTGTGAAAGGCCGCACCGTTGCCGATCGCTGCAACGATGGCGGTTGCAATCAGCGGACCGATGCCGGGTATCTCTCGTAGCCGCCGACATGCTTCGTCACTTGAAGCAATTTGCTCTACCTCAAGGTTCAGCAGATCGAGTTGCTGCTCCAGTTCCTTCCACTCCTCCCACAGAGAAGAGAGCAGATTACGCATGCGCGGGGTGATATTCTCGTCCGCATTCTCCAGCACATCGGGCATCCGCTCGCGTAGACGAATCGGACTCTTCGCGAAGACCACACCACGCTCCAGAAGAAAGGCCCGTATTTGGTTGATCACAGCGGTTTTTCGAGCTATGAGACGATCCCGCACACGGTGCAGTGCCTGAAGATCAAGCTGATCATCTGTTTTGATCGGAACGAAACGCATGTTCTTGCGATCGACCGCCTCAGCAATCGCTTCTGCATCGAGGAAGTCGTTCTTATTGGACTTGACGAATGGCTTTACAAACTGAGCTGGGATCAGCTTTACATCGTGGCCCTGCGCTCGCAATGCTCGGCTTAGGAAGTGCGCGCCGGAGCATGCTTCCATCCCAATTAGAGAGGTCTGTAGGTTGGCTGTGAAGGTAATCAGCTGCTTCTGCGTAAACTTCTTTTTGAGCAGCACCTTGCCGTCATCGCTCAGTGCCACCAGGTGAAAGGTCGTTTTGCCAAGATCGATGCCAATCGAACGAATCTGCATGTCGATGATCCTCCTTGAACCTGCCAACAAGATCACTCATCCTCAACGGAAGATCAAGCGGCGGACCATCTCATTAGTTTTTGATGTGTCGTGAGAATGAGCTGAACGCGAGCGGAGCTTAGACATGTCAGATTTTAAATGGCGTCAATTTGAAGGAGCGGTCCTTTGGGCGGTGCGCTGGTACTGTCGGTATGGCATCAGCTATCCGGACATCGAGCAGATGATGGGCGAACGTGGCGTGAGCGTCGATCATTCCACCATCTACCGCTGGGTTCAAAGGTATGCGCCTGAGATAGAGAAACGGCTGCGCTGGCAGTGGCGGCGCCCACAATCCACGAGCTGGCGAGTCGATGAGACGTACGTGAAAGTTCGCGGCCAGTGGACCTATCTCTACCGGGCGTTGGACAAGCAGGGGGAAACGATCGATTTCTATCTTTCGCCAACACGGAACGCCAAAGCGGCTAAACGCTTCCTCGGCAAGGCCCTGAACGGTTTGAAGGACTGAAGGACTGGGAGAAGCCAATGGTGATCAATACGGACAAAGCGACGGCCTATGGTGTTGCGATCTCAGAACTGAAGAACTGAAGGCCGAAGGCAAATGTCCTCAGACAACGATGCATCGACAGGTCAAGTACTTGAACAACGTCATCGAGGCCGATCATGGCAAGCTGAAGCAACTCATCCGTCCAGTACGAGGTTTTAAGACACTGAAGACTGCTTATGCGACGATCAGAGGGTTTGAGGTAATGCGTGCCTACGGAAGGGCCAGGCGGCAGTCTTCAATCTCACGCGTGACATCTGCGGCGAGGTGCGCATCGTCGAACGCGGTTTCGGCATTGGCGCTTGTGCTCCCGCGGAGGCCGTTGCGCTCATCGATGAAAAACCCACACTTCAGACTGCTTGACCCACGGCGGGGAAACGCCTCGAACGCTCTGCGTCTTGACTTTAATCTTGCAACAGAGCCCCCTATTTAACGGAGAGTTTCCCATAGAGTATGACTGCGATGAGCGTCGGAAGCAGAAATGCTAGCAAGAAGACTGGAAGCTCTTCATGAAACGAATATCCGGCTCTGCATACTCCGACATAAAAGTTCACGCCGGCCGCTACAAGCCAGATCGGAATGAAGATCAGAGACGCAATCACCATCCCTCTTGACGACGCAGCTAAGCGACCGACGAATAAGCAGACCGCTAGCAGGGCCAAGCCGGACAAGAGAACTTTCAGTGTATGCATGCAATTACCTTCCAGAAGGTGTTTAGCGTCGTTGCTGTCTTACCTGAGTCAGCGAAAGATTGGGCAGCGTCCATATGAACGTTAAAAGAGCAATAAAGCAAAGGATTAGTTTAGGAAAGAAGGGCGCCAACACGGCGCTACTGAAGTACAAACATATGCTGACAACGTGATTTCGTAGCCCTCTCCGGTCTTCGTCAGTGACCTCGTCCCGACCGCTCAATATCCCGTGCAATGCGAGACGAACCCACATGAAAGATAACGCGACGATGAGCAGTGAGGTAGCATAAAACGAGACAGCAAAACCGGACAGTTGCTTTTCCACGACGTAAGCGGTGCTGAGCGGTAGCAGCGATAAACAGAAAAGGAATCCAAGGTTGGCAATCTGCAGCGAGTGGTCAGCGCGCTCGGTACGTCGGATGATGTGCTGGTGATTCAACCAGTAAATACCGGTGAAGCCAAATGACATCAGGTACACAGACAGACCAGGTGTGAGAGTCCGTAGGCCTTCGAAACCCTCGGCATGGGGGACCTTGATCTCCAGCACCATGACGGTGATGATGACTGCAATCACACCATCCGAAAATGCTTCCAACCGCGCTGGTGTTGGTGTTTTCTCCGACATAGTGTTCCGCTTCAGGCCGGCATCCGGCAGAACGATGTTCGTCAGCTCCTGACCCTGCATGAACTCTTATTAGTAGAGCGGTTTCCGAATCGCTCTACTGAGCAGCGAAGTAGATCAACTCTTGCCTTGAGCCGTGCGAGAAGCGCGGTAGTAAACGCCACAGACGCCAAAGACGAGGCTGTTTTGGCCCGTAAGCATCACCGTCTCGCCCGGAACGGCAGCACAACATTCAGCCGATTTGTCATACACGGATGCATCAGGGTGCTGTATTTCGATTTGCTGTACAGTCGTTGAATTGATGCCCAGTTGGTGGAAGTCTACCGATCCGGCACTTCCGCTGTTGTCAGCAGCAAAATCTTTCCTTTGCACCGTGCTCGTCGTGCTTCCCGAATTGCTGATCGTCTTGCCATTCCACGCGAAAGAGTCTGCGCGGTATTTCAAGGTGGTGCCAACGAGAGCGTTGGCCTGCTTTTGATCCCAGCAACTCACATTCTGCGTCGGCAAGACTTTGCCGATTGTCCATTTCCCCCAGAGTTGACGTGGGATTGGTGAGCTCGTCTTTGGAGAGCCTGCGTTTGTTTGAGAACCGTTCTGGGCGATCTGTTGCTGAAGCTCATCGACCCGAGCTGTCGTCGCTTGCGCCAGGCAGCTCACATCCTTGTTGCATTTCGCGTCACGTTCCTTGATCCAACCCCGTTCTTGATCCCGCAACGCACTCACTGCTGAGGAGTCATTGCGTAGTTGAGCCACCCGCTCCTGATAGATTTGGTTAAGTCGGGCATCCGCCTGGCCCAATCGACTTGCGTCCTGAGCTGTGAGACCGACAGCAGTCCACAAAAGCATGACTGAGACGGCTTTGCAGTTTCTAAAAGCGAACATGATCTGCCTCCAGGTTCTTGGCCATGTGATTAGCCACCTATTGCGTCTTGCCACTGCCAATATCTCCTACTTGCAAAAACATTTCGCCTGCCATGCACATTGGGCAGGGCGGTCGCTCAACTTGGCGAAGTCCGATCCTTGTTTGCAGGTGGCCTGTTTCCCACCGTCGCAACTGACACTGCATCCAGAACAGCCATCGGTCGGGCCAACCCGGCAAGAGGTTGGGCCCGAAGATGCTGGCGGAGGCGCAGAGTTCTGACTCACATGACTGGTTCCCAGAATGACGCCGACGCCCTCCGCGAATCGCCGACCGGGATTTTGCCGGCACCATTCCTGCACATTCCGCGCACTATCGCTGAGTGCAGCTGCTGGCAGATCGACTCCAGCATTAGGGTTTGTCGCGCTGGCATAGCCAGCGATGTAGGCAAAAAAGACGTCTTGCTTCGCTGTGTCGCTCTTGGTTCCCGTATAGTCAGAGCAATTGGCTCCTGCGACCGGTGAGACTCCCGATTGTGCGTGGGCGCCGCTTTCGATCCCACTGAAAACAAGCAGGCAGTACGCAAGAAGTCCTGTCGTGTAACGAATCATCACATCCTCCTTTATGTCCAACAGAATTTTCACAAGCAACTTTCAAAACGAAACTCCAAAGCCAGCAGAAAAGCGCTGTTGTCGAAGTGGTCCCGCACTTTGGTATGTACCCGGTGCAACTGTAAGGACGCCAGGACCAAGAATAGTTTCGAGATCGGGCAGCGATTTCTTCCACCAGTTGGGCTGCGGCGAGAGCGTCTCCTTGAAGTCACTGCAGATAAACCATCGCGGCGTGACTTGATACTTGAAACCGGCTCCGTACTGAAGGCCGGACTGGAAGATTCCACCGCCCTCGAGCGGTGGCTTTGAACCGAAGTTGTAGGCGTCGACGATGATTCCTACATCCTTCACCGTAAACTTCAAGATGGCATTCTTAGAAGGCTTGGAATCCGAGAGGCGAATCAACTGAAAGTCCGGCCCGATAGACACGTATGGGCGGAAGCGCTTTCCGTTCGGAGTTGGATGAATTAGCACGTTGTAGGTGAACTGACGCACCTGGCCGTCAAAATAAACTACGCTAGCGCCGTTGAAGAGCGGATTGCCGGTAACCACTTCGGTGATGGTTAATGGAGCCTGGTTGTAGCTGTAGCCAAACTCGTTGGAGATGTATTTCCAGGAGTCCAGAGTCGAATTCACCGAGATGTTCCAGCCGGTGTGAAGCTGGTTGATATTCGCCGAGTTGAAAGGACCACCGTAGGGAGGCGGTTCGTCCAAGTTATACACAAGGTTCTGAGTCGAGAAAGCGGAGTTGCCGAACCGAGAGTAGCCACCGCTGACGCTGAAATTAAGCCGGGTCTTATAGGTTCGCTCAACACCGGGGAGGTGATAGGAGGGAGTCGAAAAGCCAGCGTCTTTGAGGCCGCCTTTTGACGAGCTTGCCCCAGGTCTCGATACGACCTCATATTCTTCCCCCGCTATATTAAGAACCTTAGGCTGCAGCGGGTCGGTCGGTCCCTCGGGTTTCTTACGCAAATTAATCAGCATCTTCGTTCCGGCGTAGCCCTGGTAAACGATGTTGCCGCGCAGGAAATCATCCCTCATATAGAGGATGAAATCCCGGCCAACGCGTTCGGTCAAGGGGGCCTTGGTTTGCACCATGGGTGCAGCTGCCGCTGGTGTGTCGGCGCGGACAGGGGAGCTGCAGCTGTTCATGCGCACAATCGCGATCCGGCCGTCGGTCGTGAGCTTATCCCCGGTTGCGTTCTTTGCGTCGAGTGGAACCCATGGTCGGTCCAGATAGCTGACCCCATCAACGCATCCGGTTAGCAGTAGGTCATCGATGACCTTACTTCTTTCCTGGTCGATGTTTTCGTCAATCAGATGAATCAGCCGCTTGTTTTTCTTGTCTATGCCTATACCGGAGTCGTGCGTCGCGGTGGAGGAGAAGAGGGGCTCACCGTCAAAGGTTCCTGTCTGCGCATAGATCCGCAGATGGTCGCGTTTAAAAAACGTGTCGAGAGACTTCGAAAAAGTCGCCGCGGGCTGTTTGCCGTCCAAAAGTAGCGTCGAGACAGGGCCCTCTTTGTAGCCTTGGTCTTCTATGACTGACCGCATGACGCCAAAACTGGACTGTGCATTGAGAGAGTCAGAGGCGCTCCATCCTGCGGCGGCGAATGCACGCTCGATTGCATCCTGCTGACCGATATAAAGCAGAGAGACAAGATCCGACTCGAAAACGGGCGAAACGGTCGTCGTACGAAAAGGCAGCGGACGAACTATGCCCGTAAGTTCGGTCACCTGCGATGGGTTTGACAGAGCGGGTGACGGATTGGGAAAAACCGTTGAAACGTTCAGCGGAGCATGCAAGGTGAGGTGGAGTTCCGTGCCGGCCGGGAGAATGATTTCGGACTCCGGAATGCGGAAGGCGCTGACGCTGGCGGATGCAGCAAAGAGCTGCGACATCGGGTCGAAGCTGGCGGCGGAGATAGCGAAGCCGCTAATGATCTTAGAGGCGGTCGCCGTCGCACGAATGCCATGAATTTTGCCTTGCAGATCGACGGTCTCTCGTGAATTGTTCAGCTCCGAGACGAGCGCATTGATTGTCTGCGGTTGGCCGCCCGGGACGGTGATGGTCTCCCACTTGAGATCGAGGGATGCAGTCTCCGATCCGAACCCGACTCCCACCCGACCCACTGCCGCCAACGTTCCATGTAGGTCGGATTCCAGAGGAAGGACAATCTTTCCGTCGATTTCGACTGGAGAAATCAGGATCGCCGAGACGGGAGTTCCGGGCTTACTGCCAAATGAGGAGATGTTCTGGGTGAGCCGAATCTGGAGCACAGTCCTTGGCGGTACTAAGTAGCCTCCAGCCGCGGCAGCGTCTACATTGGCGGGGGCGCTAACCGGACTCTGCGAGTGAGCGAAGCCCACCGTGCAAGCCCAGAGAATCAGGAAGGTAAAGGTATGTAGAAAGTGCTTCGAGGACAACATAGCCAAATCCTTGTCTCACATTGGGAACTAAGTCGATTCGTAGAGGTATTCGTGTCGTGCGGTGAGAAAGGATAGTGCACCGCTGATCTCGCGGAGATCAGCGGGAAAGTCGTGGTTCATCTGGTCGTATAGCCACCATTTGCAAAAATGGTCTGGCCTGTGATCCACCAGCCGTCCGTAGCTAGAAAAGTGACGACCGGCGCGATATCGGCAAGGTCTGTCAGGCCAGTCTTCGTGTATTTGCTCAACGCCGCGGCGTTTTGATTGTAGGCAGCTGACTCCTTCGTCTCTTGACCGTAGAAGAATGGAGTCTCCATGGGCCCAGGTCCAATCGAGTTTACAGAAATGCCTCGTACTCCAAATTCTTTCGAAGCGGCGCGGGTGAAGTGCTCGATCGGTGCCTTGCTACCTGGATAAATCGCGTAGGAGTCCGTGTACGCAGCGAGCAACGAGGTCACGATGGTGATGATCTTTCCTCGTTCATTCAATTTCTTGCCAGCAGCTTGCATAAAGAAAAACGCGATTTTTGAATTAATCGCAAAGATATTGTCATAGTCTTTTTCTGTGCAATCCTCAATCGGCTTCTTGATCACCATTCCAGTCGTGTTTACGGCGACGTCAATTCCACCGAAGCGATTTATCGTTTCATCAAAAACGCGGGCAATCTCGCCAGACTTGGTGAGATCGGCTCGAATCGAAAAAGCTTCACTACCAGAATCTTCGATATAGGCGATGGTCTCGTCAGCCGCTGTTTGAGTGGCTGCGCTGTTGTAGTGAACCGCTACCTTTGCCCCTAAATCCGCCAGCTCCCTGCTCACGAGACCGCCAAGATTTTTAGCTCCTCCGGCGACGAGGGCGACTTTGCCATTCAATTTCTGATTAGCCATTCGTCGAAGCTCCTTATATATGGTGATTACGTAAGTATCTGTCTCTGCAGTTTCCAAGCAGTGCACTATGAAATACGTCTGGCTGGGACGCTGAGCGATGCTCACCACTCACTTTCGCGCGTCAACAGATTTTCGGACAAATCAGGGCTCGCTGTCTTTCAGAATCTCCACGGCACCTTTCAAAATCTCCGCTAGAATTATGGGGATAAGAGATCACCCGAAAGGTGTCATTCACTCATGCTTTTCGATCCCCACTCTTCTACATGGACAGACGTGTCGGTCGGCGAGCGGAGACCTCTCTCGCAGTCTCACTGGCCTGGAGGCAAGTTCTCATGGACAGTCGAGAACATCTCTCAACAGACCATTTGGTCGATCAAAAGAGAAAAACACACGGTCATCGTGCATCTAGGTGGCCCGATTCGTAGGATCGAGACCGAGCTGAATGGGAAAGGCTTGTCACCTGGTTTGCCACTTGCTGGCGACATCTGGATCATTCCCGCCGGCCACAGCTATCAAAGTGAAGCATTGGGGGGGACCATCCGGTACGCGGAGCTTGAGTTCGACCAAACAATCTTGTCAGCGTTGACGGAACGAAACGTCGATGTTCGGCCGATAACATATCAGATTGGCCACAGTGACTCATTTCTTCATCGTTCAGCAGTGCGATTGGCACAGCTGACGCAGCATGTCGACGATCTGTCCGCCTTGACATCTGCGAGCCTTGGTCATACGCTGTTGCTTCACTTCTTCACTACATATCCGGGAAAATACAATATGGTTCGGCGGCTGACCCCCCGCAATCAATTCAATGCTCATCAAAGAAAACTTCTCAAAGAATTCATTGCGGATCACCTGCAGGGATCCATCATGCTCACCGAGCTGGCCAGCGTAGTACAAATGACATCGCACGAGCTGCTCGAAGCCTTCCGCCACGCATTTGGCACGACTCCAGCCCAATACATTATTGAGCAGCGTCTCCGACGTGCACGTGCGGCATTGTTAGCAGGCAACAAGACTATTGCGACTGTTGCGTCAGAATCAGGCTTTGCGAGTCATGCGCATCTCACCAGTACGTTTTCCGCAAGGTTCGGAATGACCCCTTCTCAATTCCGAGCGTCGAAATTTACGGGAAAGGTTCTTCGCACATCTCGTCTTCAATCGCAGACGTAGGCTCCAGAAGATGTATATTCTGGCGGTAGTGCAGAAAGTGTCGAATGTTCGTAGCTTCAGCAAGGAAGCGTTTCGCAGCCGGTTAGCGCTCTTAGAGTGAAAGGTAACCATTGGCGATGCTGGCTGGCCCATCGTAATTCCGCATCTTGTCATCAGGTGCAACGGAAATTGCACACATGGTGTGCTCAGCGCTTTTGGGGATCGGAATCGAGCCGCTTCGAAACCAAGAATACTTGGACCCCAGTCATTGAACACTCCTCCATGGAGGCATCATGCAACACGATTGCTTGAATAGTATCACCAGAGCGGCTCACAAATGTGACCAGGTAGACTTGGTGCCAGAGATCGGTATTCAACCTTTCAGATGCCAGTCTGGTGGTCCTAGTCTTTGACGAAACGATCACTTCCGGTTTCAAAATTCCATCGTTCTTCAACAAGGTTTGAGCCATACTCGTGGGCCAACCCCCACCACAATTTGGGCCGTGGCTTTTTCCAGACTGTGAAGCAGCATTGATGCTGGAAGCCAGAAGGAGTAAAGAAAGAAGCCTCGTCATATGGTGCCCTTCATGCTCGTTAACGGTCCGATCCCTCACCTAGTATCTAACGAACCGACATCAGACGTAATGATGCCGCTAGTATTGCATGCACACTGTAGAGATCCAGGCGCTTCTTTTCTATACTTACTGAAACGACCGTTTCAGCCGGTATTTCATTGTTCCGGTGATCCGAAGCTCAACATTGCTGATAACCATGGCGGGAATACGGGACGCGTCCGGAAGTCTCGTCAGCCAAAGAGATGCTCTTCTCGGAACGCCTTCAGTCCAGGAGAAGATGTTGCTTGCTGTCGTAGGATAAAGCGATAAAGCCGTGGGGAAGATAGAACCAGCGGTTTGGCAAAAACCCCATTGTGTGGTGCTTGACGGTCTGCGTGGTGTCGCCGCGCTCTGGGTTGTCATATTTCACTTTTCAGAGATGGTTATCTGAAAGTAACGTTGGCAGCTCCGGCCACCCTTTCGGACGCTACTTTCGAGATCGGCTGGCTAAGCTCGATCCTGCGTCACTTGGATTCAAATCTTCGCGCCGCAGGACGCCCGGCTTGCGACGTGAAGAGGTTGCCCAACGAGCCAACATCAGCTCGGCATGGTACATGTGCCTGGAGCAAGGACGGGGCGGAGCACCATCGGCTGAAGTACTCGACAATCTTGCGAAGGCGCTGCTGTTGAGCTGTTGACTGACGCGGAGCGCGAACATCTGTTTCTTATCGAGCTCGGCAGAGCGCCGGAAAGCCATTACAAGCAGCCCGACGGCATCGAACCAAGACTCCAACGTGTATTGGATAAACTCAGCCCCTCTCCGGCATTCATAAAGATCGCGACCTGGGATGTCGTCGCGTGGAACAAAGCAGCAATGGTCATCTGGCCAAATGGCCTGCCCCCGAAAGCACGTGTTCGCGAACGATTCCGACCCGGAACCTCACTCCAGAAAGGCATCTCAATGACTCTCTCTACTACGTTCGACGAGACCGCGATCAAGAAGACAATTGCCCGATACTTCGACGCGCTAAATCATAGCGATGTCGACGCAGCACTCACGCTTTATACAGACGATCCAGTGATGTTGCCGTTCCTTCAGCCCACCGTCGTCAGGAGGGAGGCCGTCCGACAAAATTATGAGGGCACCTTCCAGCACATCCAATTTGGATGGAAACGAGGATCCAGGAGTTGGTGGAGATGTCTCCAGAGTGGGCCTACGTACGGAGTCCGCTGGACTGTTCACACCGGCCACCACTCGAAAGGGCTCTTCGGCCACGTTTCACGGTTTCACGAACTTTCCTCCTTCCAAAACGAGCAAGGAGAATGGCGCATCGCGAGATATAGCTTTTCCCCCACTGCCGAGTTGCCCGCGTAATGAGTGCGTTGGTAGTAACGTTTTCCCGGGTAGACAGGCCCCTCGGCATACTCGTGCAGATCGGTGCGCAGATGCCGCACCAGGCCACATCGACCTGAAGCTGACCTGGAGGCGGATTGGGCATGTCCTGAATCCGACCATCAAGCCTGCCGTGCAACACTGCTGCTTTCAACGCTGACCTGCCGCGCTATTGACGCTTGATTCGCAGAGCTATGTCGATCTCGTAAGTTGGTGTCGTCAGTGTTCGAAGCCCGCCAGGATGCTTGAAGCTGGTGCTGGCCAGGATCGCATACGAGGCCGGGTCGATCCACTCCGCATTGTAATTGCCGGCTGGCAGGTTCGCGACCAGGTCTTCCTTGTAGCGACCGGGCTTGACGAGATAGACCGACCCTCTGCCTCCTTCGCCATGATGGATATAGAGGGCGTATTGCTTTCCGTATTCGCTCAATCCTCGGTACGAGGTATCAGGATCAATTCCGCTCACGATAAAGCCCCTGTCTGGAGCGGTCTTGACGAAGTCGAAACTCTCTAAAAACAGCTTAAGGTTACGCAGCGAGCCTAGCAGCCTTGCGTTGTCAGGCGTGTTCCCGGCAGGATCTTCAACTGTGTACAAACCGTTCAGCTGATTGAAGCCCGCTCCCCCGCCAACCATAAACTCCCAGGCTTCCACTCTTGATGCCGCGACTGCATCGCCGGAATACAGGGGGTAGTATTCGGTCTCATTTTGTTCGATCGGCTTGTTGCGCAGGTATTCGAAGGTGAGACCTTTCATGCCCCCCATCTCGTCATCACTGGTGTGCCATACGTACTGCGTAACGATGACTGAATTGGCAGGTTTGCTCGACAAATCGACCGGACCATTCACCGGCCCCTGTACCTCCTGCCCAATCAGATGCTTGTTAGGAAGTCCGGCTTCGGCTTTGTAGGTGGTCTCCAACATATGGGCCACCCATGGGCCGGCTTCCTCAAGTGGAGTGAAGAGCGCGGGCTCGTCGCACACTTCGAGAATTACGTTATCAAATCCATTCACTTCCGTGACGATCTTACGAATATAGGCGTCTTCTCGCGCGACCAACTCAGGATCTTTCAGCGTCTGCGCGTCTCTGAATCCACCGCGTCCGGCACCCTGAATATTGTTCTCATGGTATAGCGGGCTGAGTGGCCAGGTATCCGAATATTGCCCGTTGAAAAAACAAATTTCCACCACAATCCCACGCTTCGCCGCCTGTGCAATGAAGTCCTTCAAGCGTGCGAAGTACGCAGGGTTCCAATGATCGAGGTCGAACTTATTCCCGGACAGTAGGTAACCGGGCTGGTTGCTTCGCGACCAGGGAAGAATTAGCGCCGACGGCTTCGCACCCAGGGTATTGCCAGTCACGAACTTCCCCATTGGCTCGAAGAGATAGCCAGGGTAAATACGCGTATAGTTCAACCCATACTTTTGTAGCGCGTCAAAGTACTTTAGGTAATCGAAATCTGCATTGATAACCGCTCCATAATGCTCAGCAGAGGTAATCAGCAACGTCGGCTTGCCCTGAAAGTCATAGTAGTGTGGATTGACGGGATCCGCCTGGACGGTTTGCGCATTAAATCGAGCGACGGATAGCACAAGAGACAGTAACAACGCTTTCATTGAGAATTCACCGGCTTTCTAAGCATTTCGAACTATATTCTCTGCGTACTCAGAACCAACACCCAATCGCTATCGCGGTCGTGGTTTTTTGCTGGCGGAGTAAATTGTTGAATCCCCTGGTTCTCGAAAGGCTCGGGACGAATAGTGGTGTATCTGCCATTTGTTGGGTCGAACCATCGCGCATACGCGGCCCCCTTTAAGCTCGCCATATTCAAGGTGATCGACCTTGCGGTTGGCATGTAAACCACTACGATTGAACCGTCCGACGTTTTGGCGGCCGTAGAGTATTCAGCCTGACTGACGCGAGTGCGAAGATCTCCGTAGTTTCCCATCCCGGCTACCAGAACCGAATGATCCTGATCGGGAACAAGATCCTGCCACGGCAGTGTGGCAAAGAACTTCTTCCATATCGTGAGCTGCATCACGCCTGGGGTGTCAAGATGCGTTTCCCATCCGGATTTGAAAGACCAGGTATAGGCGTTGCCATAAAACTGCCCAGTACCACCGGTCAACATCGTCCAGTATTCTTCTCTCCTGAGCACAGGAGGATACCCGTAGTCCGGGGGCTTGCCGGCGTCCTCCAGGTCGTAATGTGCCTCAACCAGATAGGTCGGAGCAACTGGAGTCTGGTTGTAGCTGTGAAGCATCTGGATATAGGTAGGTGAATACGCATAGGTGCTATTGATCTCGGCGAGTGGCACCCAGGTGGGATCATCATAAGACGAGCTGTTGAAGACATTTAGCTCCACCGTTTGAATATGTTTCGGGTCGGTGGTCCGAATTCCGTTGGACACAGCCTGCACCAGCGAATCATCTTGGACATCTTTCCAGGTATTGAAGTCATTGCCGTTGAGCCAGGCGACATTAGGAAACCTCTTATAACGACTACCTAGATATTCTCCGTAGGCCCTCGCGGCTGCCGGTCCGTTATTGCGAAGGGTCGGAAGCCAACCAATCGTCTCGATCGGATCGATAAAGACCAGAATCCCGTGGTTGCCGGCAAGGACAACTATCTTATCGAGACGGGAAAAGTAAGCTTCATTCGGCTTGCTTAGATCGTAATGGGCGAAGTCCTTCCCACCCGGTAGATAGCCCGTGAAGGGGCGAATTCCGTTAGGAGTGCTGGCATCGAGATTAGTGGGAAAATCATGGCCCGCACAAGCTACGTCGATCCACCCCACCGTATTAAATTCATGTGCCTGGCGGTTGGCAAAGTATTCGTCCGCCTCTTTTTCGCTAAGCCGCGACATTAAGCCCTGCGGAGTATCCCCGACAATCAGGAAGGGGGTGCCGCGTTGGTCTACCAGATAGCGCTTATTATCACTGACCTTCACGGGATAAACTGCGGATATCCCGGAGGCCGCTACCTGGGCGGGGGCGGCTTGAACGCATATGCCGACACCTAACATAACCAGCAGCCCCAGGCAGGTCGCGCTTAGCGCTGCATGCTGGTGTCGACGGTTCGTTCGTTGATCGATCCTTTTTGCCATCCTAAGTTTCCTTCTGCATGGGCTGCGGTTCATGATCTGCGCACCCTTAAAACTCCAGGCGAAACGTGGCTTGTCCCTGACGGTTGCTGATCCGCGAACTCAGATTGGTAATCTGGCCAAATGTAGTATCGAGAGAATTCGTGTCCGGCCCCTGAAGCTGCGTCCGATTAAACGCGTTGAAGTAATCGACCCGTAGTGATGCGAGGAATCTATCTGTTATATGAAACGACTTGATAACGTTGAAATTCTCGATGCTCAAGGGTGGTGTTCGCAGCGCCGCATAAGCTCGTTTGGAGTCGCCGATTTGCCACGGGCCGGTGTTCGCAAAGGCGTTCGTCGTGAATTGAGTCGGCGCCAAGGGCAACTTTCCTGTAAAGAATTTCTTGGAACGGCCATAGCCATAGGTCTTTAAAGACACCAAAGGATCGATGTTTGGCCGGTCGAATCCGTTGACCAAAAGCGGATTGAAACCGTTTTGTGCGCCAAACGGATTGCCCCCGGCGTACTGCAGGATGACGCTAATCTGCCATCCGCCAAGAAGTTGGCCCGCCAAACCGCGCGAGTTCAAATATTTTTTCCCGGGACCGACTGGTAATTCATAGGTTCCCACCAACTTCACGTTATAAAGCTGATCGAGAGATGAGGGCACGTACTCGGGCTTGGGGTTATATGCATTCAGGCCGTTCGGCGACTGCGGGCTTGATCCAATCGACGTATTGGCGGTATTCCGCGCAAGCGTAAGGTTAGCCAAATAACTCAGACCGCCCGAAAACCGCTTTTCCCCCTGAACCTGCAATGCGTTATAAAACGCAGTTCTGTCCATCTCATAGACCGGGAAGAATCCACCGAATTGAGGAAAGGGTGTCAAAGCCTGCTCCAGCGTCGCGGAACCTCCGAACTGCTGGGAGAACTCCGGATACGGTTGCTGGAAGCCCGCCGCGATGACCGCGGGATCCAGAATATTGGCGCTTAGAAGGCTGCCGTACTGCAGCACGGACGGGTTGGGCTGGTTGGATAGCTCAAGAGTGGTTGGGAGATGAATCGCACGGTTCCCAACATAAGCCGCCGTCAAGAACATATTCCATGGAAGCTCTCTCTGCACCCGGAAGCTCCAGGCGGAATCGTAGGGAGCGGTGCCGACCGAAGGCGAGTTTGGCAAGCCCGGAGAAGGGTTGCGATGCCTGAAGGGAAAGTCGAAAATCACACCCGCGTTTCCGATAGATGGACTAAACGGAGTTGGCTGCGGGAATGGCAATGTTTGACTGTCCCAGTTTCCGTAGCCGGGAGTGCTGCTCCCTGTCGACGCCCGGAGAAAGGATCCGTTGAGCAGGTCGGTCATGAAGGAAGCGCTTTCGGCAGTGCCATACTCATAGGCGCCGCCATTCAGTATGGTAATGTAGAAGCCGGCCTGGAGGACGGTCTTCGAATTCAGCATGTAGGAAAGGCCCACTCTGGGCTGAAAGTATCTCCAGTGAATGTCCGCGCGGTCGATTCCTGCGCACCCTGGGCAATGGCCAAATTTGGTGGCCGCGCCGGGGATTCCGCCCGCCCCTGGATTCGGCGCTGTGCGGTCCACGAAGATGATGTTGTTCCCAATGGCTGTAAAGGGCACCAGGATGTCCCACCGGAGGCCGGTGTTCACCGTCAGTCGATTCGAGAGCTTGAAGTCGTCCTGGGCATAGATTGCGAATGCGTTGTTTCTCAGTTTCGATTCCGCAGAAAAAATTCGTTCACTGGCGTCGACATCTCCAAGCAGGAAGCTCGCAAAGGAACTGCCATAACTTCCAAAGTTTGGGTCGTTGGAATTAGGAGTGGAGGTCGTCCTCTGGCTGAAGTTGAATGTGCCGCCGCATTGGACGCAGGCTATGAGGTCTTGATAGGTGCGCCGGTACTGACCGCCTAAATTCAAGGTGTGGCGCCCCTTCGTCAAAAGCCAGTTATTGACGAGTACGACGCCCAGGGTGCGGTTATTACTAACGGTGAGTCCGCCGGAGCAGCACTGAAGAAAAGAGCCCGGAGTGGTCACTCCCCAACTTGTCGGCGCATTTTGTCCATCGAAATTGATGTAAGGCAGCGTGGTTCCACCGGCCACGCCGCCGAAGCTGACATGAGAGTTGGCGTTGTGCATGCCGGCGATATTTTCAACCCAGTCCGCCCCCGCGGTGACGACCAGGTTAGCGTTGAAGGTTTTTACATAGTTGAGCAGAAAGCCGGCGCCAACATTCGTGTTATCGATCACGCTTTGCAGCGGATTGCTGATCGGGACGATCCCTGCCTCAGTCAGAGTTGGCGAGCTGAAGGAAGCGCGCCATTGGCTCCAGTGGATGCTCTGGGTTGACGTCAGATTCTCGTCCATCGTGTAGTCCCATAGAGTCTGCTTGACTGGGACCGAAGAAATCGCCGGCGAAGCGTTGTTTTGCAGGCCGGAGTTGGTGCCAACCCTATTTGGATTGGGAATTGACGGCAACAGAGATACGGCCAACGGGCTAAAGCGGGAAGTCGGAATGATGTTCGCTGGAAACGGACTGCCGGTTTGAGGGTCATAAATCGGAATTAGATTTCCGTTAGCGTCGACGAAGCTGCTGAAGTCCCCGTTTTTCATTGCTGTCGTTGGCACTGTTCCTATAGCTGTTTCAGCGAGATTTTGGCGAAACCAGTCTGCGCTAACGTGGAAGAAAGTACGATCTCTCCCATCGTAGAGCCTGGGAATCCACACCGGCCCTCCTACGGTGAAGCCGTAGTCGTTCTGGTGATTTACCGGGGCGGTTGCGTGACCGTCGCGACTGAAATTGGTGGGGAAAAATCCAGCGGAATCGAAAAGCTGGTTCCGCAATATCTCAAAAGCGTCTCCATGCAGCTGGTTTGTGCCCGAGGCCATGTTAAATACGACCGCGCCCTGCCCCAGTCCAAATTGAGAGTCAAAAGTTGAGCTGTTAACGCGGAATTCGCTCACCGACTCATACGGCGGATTGATATAGGTCTGGTTGCCCTGGTACTGGACAAACGCGACCGGGACGCCGTTGAATTGTACTTCGTTTTCGAAGGTCACCCCGCCATTGATGTTATGCGAGGTGGCGCTGCCCTGTACGCCCGGAGCAAGATAGATAAACGCATCGATCTGCCTGGCCAGGCCGTTGATTTCAATCGGAGCAGACTTCACCAGCTCGGGCTCCAGTGTGGTGCCAACCTGGGGAGAGGTGGTGTTCAAGGAGATATCGGCTTCTTTTACGTTGACGGTTTCACTGGTTGCTCCAAGCTGCATCTGAAAACTCAGCGACTGCATCTGGGCGACTTCTACCACGGTGTCCGTCCGCTCAGTCTTGAATCCCGCAGCATCCACGACTACGGAATAACTTCCCGGGATAAGTCCAACTAACCTGAAGGTACCCGCGGAAGACGTAGCTGCGCGGGAGACGACGCCAGTAGACGTGTTCGTAGCCGTTACGTTAGCACTGGGGACAACGGCTCCACTCGAATCCGTCACCGTGCCATTGATCCCGTTTTCGACCTGGGCATTCAATCGGCCACCGGATAGGAGGACGAAAGCCGAGCAGATCATAGCGGCCAGCAAGGCGAAGTCGGGCCCACACCGAAAATACTTAGGGGAACGGCCAAGTGTACGTGTCACAGTATCTCGCTCCGAGTCGAAGATGGAACTAGAATTGCTACGTATCGTCTAGCTTCTTGTGACGCCGGTATAGTGAATTTCCACGATTGTTTCTTGCAAGGCTACGGGGATGATTCCACATTTCGGATAGGTAGACGTTAAGAGGATCTTTTAGCACCGCGGAAATATCGAAGATAAAACCTGCTCTCTGCGATAGGGAGTATCAGGCTATTCGCTCGCTTCACGATTGCCAAGTGGAAATCCTGAGGGTATACCAGATCGTGACGCTTCTCTGGAACATGTTTGTGCAACAGTTCATGCGCTCACGATCCCTCTTAACGAGAGCTGAAGTGAGAGGTCAGGAAGCCTGCGGCCTTTCAAAGATCTGCTGAATAGGGAGCGCCGCCGATTGCCGGTTGATTGCGTGGGTGCTGCCTCGCGACGCCCCCGACAAAGATACTTTGGTAGTTACTGGGAAGGGCGCATGGCCGACTCGTGCGTGATCGGATCCCCCACCTCCATTCCGAAAGCGCCGGCGATACGCGGCCGGGGTCATGCCCACTAACTTACGGAATACCGTCCCGAAATAGCTTTGATCGCAAAAGCCCATCTCCTGACTGATAACGGCCATAGACTCGTCGGTATTGACCAGCATTGCTTGGGCGCGTTCGACCCGGTAGTGGTTGAGATATTTCATAAATGAGAGTCCCGTCACCCGTTTGAAGAAACTCATAAAGTGTGACTCGCACATCCCGCTAATTCGTGACGCCTCCTTGACGTGGATCTGGCTGCCGCAATTCTCTCCGAGGAATTTAAACAGGGGCAGGAGCCGGTCTAAGTCGCGTTGCTGACGCTGAAACGTCTCTACTGTCCCGGTGTAAGAGACGTATCGATTCAAGAGAAGAATGAGAATCATTTTGAGGTAGGTCTTAATCGCAAGCCTTCCCCTCGTCGTCTGCGACGGAAGTTCCGAGCGGATGCGCAGCATCAGATCCAAAACCTGGTTTGGAATCCCAGTCTCTGCAGGCACAACATGCGGGAACTCGGAATCCTGGAGAAGGAACGGAGTGAGGTATTCAGCGCTGTCGCTGCCTCCATCGGAACGAATCAGGTCTGGTTCGAAGAAGAGCGCGGCAATCGTTAGAGGAGAAGACTGGCATTCGATGCGGTGATATAGAGTGCTGCCAACAATGGCGAGGTCGCCCTCCTTGAATGGAAGCAAACGGTCTTGAATATGGCAGTCGGCGGCACCGGAGCAAAGGTACAACACCTCGAAATATCCGTGGCGGTTCATCCGCACGTTTTGCCGCCCATCCTCAGTTAGAAACAAGACATCCACCGGACATGAAACATCGAAAGGCCAGACATGCACTCCTTCCGCATTGATCTGGGGCTCGACCAGGCTGAATTGATCCGTGCACGATGTTTTCGGAACGCGGACATGGCCAGTCCGGAGTTGTGGGCGCGTGCGTGGCGGCTCTGCGCAGTGCCTACTAGCACAGCTGTCAATGCTCAATTCGGAAGATCTCTTCGACTTCGCCATTGCGTACTCCGTAGAGGATTTGGTGTAAATTGACCGTCGCATCGCTGTACTGTACCCACAATTCAACTTTTTGTCCGATTGCCGGCGGAGTCCCTGCGGATGGATCGACCTCCAGCAAAGCATGCTCTGCGTTCAGGGCGACCAGCCTGCTCCCGGCGATGTTCTTTAGTTGAGACAATCCGCGTTCCGCGCTGAGGGCTTTGACTCCGCAGTCGAGCACCGCGCGGTGCGCGTTCGGCTGGCTTATAACCGTGGCCAAAAGGGTAAGCGCCCGTTGGAACCGTGAACCTCGGTCGAAGTAGAGAGTGTCCATCAAGAGATACGAGCCGGCCTGAATTTCGGTGATCCCGGGAAAGGCTCCCGCCGCATCGTAGGTTCCGGTCCCGCCGGTGGAAATGATAGGCACGGGGATCCCCGCCGATTGGATCAGCTTCGCTGAATCGACCAGCGACTGACTGCCCGTGCGCACTCTCTCGTCCCGTTCCTCGCTCTTGGACTGCGCCTGCAGGTGACCATCGTAGCCCATGATTGGACAACGACGGATCCAAATGATCCATATCCGGCACACTTCGCGAGTCTTCTCAATGGGCCTGACTTTGAGTCGGTAGAGTTTAGCAAATTTGATGCGATGCGCGAAGATTCAGCTCTTGCCGTTCCGGCTTCGAAAGAGGGCCGGTACCTCGGATCACGTTTCACAATCCGTGTGGTCGAGAACAATCCCGAGCAGGACCGCAGAACTCTGTACATGGTTGAGCCTGTTCATGGTGAGCTTCATATTTTTTCCGGAAAGGTCGTGGGTGCGGTAAAGGCAGCGAATATGGTTTTGAAAAGAGTCTCCGCGGATGGATGAAGTTCCGGCTTATCTTGTCGTTGGCCGAGGGCGATGGGCGTCCCTTATTCAGACGATCCTGCTTCAAGAATGTCGTCACGCTTCAATGCTCAATGAAACGCGAATGGAGACTGGAGAGTCTAGCGATGTTTATCAGCAGCGTCTAGAAAATGCCATGCTGGCAAGTGGCGCGGCCGTTGCTTGGCTGTGCGTGCCGTTTGGACACTGGACTCCTACGATTGTGACCGCTGCGATGCATTCCGGGCTCGACGTAATCGCGGAATGTCCATGGCTTTGCCCTCCTGAAATTACGGAATCACTCCAAGCTCTCGAGCAACGGGAACGACGTGTGTTGAGCGTTCATTATGAATACTGCTTGCTCGACGAAATGAAGCAGTGGCAGAGCCAGTTTACTTACGGGGCCGGGTGCACTTTCAATGGCGTTTTTGATATTAGCCGCCCGGCCCGATATCGATCGACTGCTGAGCTGCAGTTGGGATCTCATCTTCTGGCAATGAGACGCTTTGCGGTTCCCGATTCGGTCATTGGTCGGATCCAATGTTGCTATCAGTCCTTCGACCGAAGGGAGGTTTGGCTCGAAAGAGATGGAGCAAAAGTCGCTAGCGTTGACTTCTTAATCAATAAACAGCCCCTTATTCAGCGGTATATTCAGGCATTTGAATCGAGGCGGAGAGGAAGGCGGGCTCTCTTTGGGCTTGAGTTTGCAGGGCGAATCGCGGCTGACGTACATAAGCTTCTGTAGCGTGCAAGCGTACTTGGGCCAATAAACGCGTGCGCCTTTATCGGTTTAGCTGCTCTCTGTCGTTTGGGGCGAGGTACGCCCTACTATGAAAACACCCAAGCAGATAACGCCTATTCCTACCCATCGCAGCGGAGAGACCTGCTCGCCGAGCAGGAAGTATCCGAGCAACGCTACTACGCCATATGACAACGACGAGGCTGGTTGCACGAAACTGTAATCGGCCCACGAAAGCACAAGCATATAAGCCACAAAAAATATAATTAACAACGAGATTCCGATCCAGATGTGGCCCGATTCAAGAATGTTCTTGCCAGCCTTGAGGAGCTCCGCTGGAGGCCAGATCGCTATACGCCCAATCTGCCTCATACCCATTCCGAGATACACGTTTCCTAAAGGTGCCACGATCACTATTACTGCGATCATGAGATAGGTTTTTAGAAAAAGATGTTTTTTGCTAACCATTGAGCTTGCCCTCAGAACGCGTCTCTCATAAGCGTACTGGTTTTGGACTTTCGTCGAGTTGCGGTTGCGCCTTCGCGGTCAGGCTGCGAGGGCGATTGGTGAAGCGAGTGCTTGTTGCTCGAACTGTGCTGGGCTGAGGTAGCGCAACGTCGAGTGCATCCTCGATCGGTTGTACCAGAGCAGCCATTCGAGCATCGCGTCCTTGGCCTCCCTATTGTTGTTGAACTCCATGCCATGCAGCCGCTCAACCTTCCGCCAGACGCGCAGTCCGCAGCAGCCCCGGCCCAGGGAGCCATCAGATTCATCTCAAAATAGCCAGCAGTGTTCACAACTTTTGCCGCATTGTTGAAAGTCGATGCGTTACCCGCGCCGAAAACGGCCGCCGCCAGACTGCCGGGATCGAAGCCGCCGTTTATATTAGGCCCCTGAATCACTCCAATGCCGATGCCCTCACTGTCTGGGGGGCCAACAATAATTTAAGGAAACACGAAAAAGAGGGACGCAGGGCGCATCCCTAGATCCTGCAGTGTGGGGCGAGCCTCGAAGATGGACTCGCGCTACCTGACTGATTCAAAATTCAGTAATAAGGTTGTACAACACCTGTTCCAGGTCACTCCATTGTTGAGCGACTCATTGGTGACCAGGGTCCGAATGTCATTGTGGTTCCCATCAGAAACCGGAGCGAATTCCACCCGCAAAGTACAGCTCTTGCCTGCGGCCACTCCCGCTAAGCAGGTGCTCGACGCAATCGTATAGCTGGGCCCGTTGATCGAGGGCGCAAGCGTCAGCGTGCCACCGCTAATGTTGGTGATCGTCAACGGAAGCGTCGAGCTGGTGGAATAAGCGATGCTCCCGAACTGCAGCGTCCTCGCCGAAAGCTTGCGCTGAGCCCGCATTGCCCACCGGGGTTGAAGCCGAAAACGCAAGGCCGGCCCCAGTGCAATGCAAACTGACGCGGGGCAAAGCGAGGGGAGGAAAATCCTTCATGGGTATTCCTCGACGCCAGTAGGAGGCGAATTTGAGGGGGTCTACTCGAGCCCAGCGATAATACCCTTAAAAGCCCAACAACAACCAGTTGATTAAAGGGGCAAAGCGTTCCATGGACCATTCAAGCCAACATCCGGCACGTCGCATATTACCGCATTAGCACCGACCGCCAAGGCGAAAGCGGATTAGGACTGGAAGCGCAGCACCACGCCGTTGCACAGTTCACCGGCGGCGCTCCGCTGTTGGCCGAGTTCGAGGAAATCGAAAGCGGACGCCATCACCGGATCCAGCCCCAGCTCGCAGCCGCGATCGACGTTTGCCGAAAGCAACGTGCAACGCTCGTAATCGCAAAGCTCGATCGGCTGGTCCGCAACGTGCATTTCGTTCCGGCCTCATGGAAAGCAAGATTGATTTCGTGGCCGTGGACAATCCCCACGCTACGCGATTCACCGTCCATATTCTCACCGCTGTGGCCGAGAAGCAGACCGCGCAGATTTCGCAACGCACACGCGCAGCACTCCAACAGGTAAAGCGCGAGCTCGCGGAAAAAGGCCCAGCGCGTCAGCGTTCGCGGACGTGTATATACCCGATTGGGAACCCGCCCGGCTTCGACACCAGCAAAGCGCGAGCAAAACGGCAATCTTGTTCAACCAGCTCCACAAGTGATCGAGCTGATGCGCCAGTACCGGGCCGAAGGCAAGACCTACCGGGACATCGTCGCCCAGCTCGACGCCTTGCAGATACAGACGCCACGAGGTTGCAAGTGGCACCCGCAGACTATCCATGAAATTCTCAACCGATCACAGCAGGAGCAGACCTAATGAACAACTATCTCCGCGCCGCGACATAGTGCAGCTTTCCATATGGCCGGAGCCGGTGAGGGGTGGGCCGAACGCTCTCCTGCGGTCCGCATTGTTCGCCGGCATCGCCAGCAAGAAGCGCAAGGTGCTGGGAACACAGGTCAGCCCAGTAAAAGCGCCGGAAGGGGTCGAGATCATCGCGCAGGCCGGATCACGGATCAAATACGCCGGTGCAGCTAAACCAGTATGACGCCGCCGGGTCACATCCCCGAGGGCTTCGAGCTGGCGACCTTAGTAAGTGATCGCTAACGGTAAGTTAGTGCTGACGGTTGGGATTGATTACGAACCTGCCCATTTTAATCAGGCGTGACCTTTCTACCGCTACCCGGACGGCGGTCCTTTACGATCTGAAGCAAAGGATGGGGCATGTCTTTTCACTCCGGCAATCTCTTCCTTGCCGCACTTACTTCCAAATGTAGAGATCGGTTGCTCGCGTATTGCACTGCGCTACCGTTACCCATGAGACGAAGCAAATCAGACACCTGCCTACGCCTATTTCTTCACCTCGAGAATGGCTTCCGTGGTTGCTTCGACGGATAGCGGCGCCAGGCCGCAGAGATCCGCCGTCGACCTAGGTTTACTTAGAAAGCAACGGCAATTGTTTCAGTCATCAACATTCGCTTTGCTTTCGCACATACTGAGAAGAAAAAGGGCGAATTCGGCTTAGCTTACTCGAATTCGCCATCGTAGTCGGAAGGAGACCACATGTTAACTCACACACCACTTGAAATCATTAGCGTCGACCGACTGAATGACACAGAACTCGTAATAGATTTTTCGGATGGTACCACAGCTGTCATTACAGCGGAAGAATTGGCTTCTTGTGCCCCGAACCGATGCAGCACAGACGGCGAGACAGAATAGCCCAACGCTTTAGTCCATTAGTAAGCTCGAGAGGTACTCATCGGACGCTTACAACAGATCAGAGGAGAGCTGCAATGACAAAATTGGAAGTTTTGTGCTTTTGATGCAGCCAGACTGGTGCTCAACGTTGTCATTTGGGGGTACTCGGCGTCGCGGTGTGGATGTTCTACCGTCTTGAAATGGCCGTTTAGTCAAACCTTGTGGCCGCCTAGGATGGCTGACACGTCGAGGCACACGAAGGTGAAATTACCATAGACATCGTCAAGAGCCCTACCTTCGTAGGCCGAAGTTCGCGTCACAGTAGGCCTTGGATTCTGAGCAAGACAGCTCACGGGATTGAGAGGAAGCAACACGGAGGTAGCTGCCCAGGATGAGGTCGGAAATATCGCCCCAATCCAAGGCAAAGCGATCCAAGCGAGCGCCAACCCAGCCTTTCAGCTCAGGGCTGGGAGGAGTGAACCACCGCGAGATGGCGTTCTCTATAGGTTGATGTCTCTCTCCAGATCGAACCCTGCAGCACACACCAATAACTCCATTACTCCGGTAATCGGAAATATAGTAGGCAAACACTCGTCCGTCGACGAAAAAGGCGGCATGCTTCCCCGAGCTCTCCATCCGCACCCCCGGAAGTCTCAGGCAAATCTTCTGGAGTCTGGCTAGACGAAACGGTTGCAGGTCGGCATTTGTCAGACGGGTCTTTCTTTCCCCGCGCTCGTAGGTTCTTGTTCGTTCACATTCCTTAACATCATGTGTCGGGCCCCAGTCTTCAGAAGTCATACGTCTCCTTTCAGCTGATCCGCACGGTTAAATCGCAACATCTTTCCGAGTTACGGGACCTAGGGTCATTCAGATCTTCCAATTGCCGCACCCAATGTACATCGATTACTTCAAGAAGTGCATTCCCCTGAGTGACCTTTGTACGCTCAGATTCAGCTTGGGGATGGTCACTATTGGTCATACATTTCAGAAATTGCACATTTTGATAGATATACTTTCCCGGCTGAGCTTATGTATTTAGTCGGGAAAGTCACTGAATCCTTCAAAAACCTGCTTCAACAGCTCCAATGAATTGTTAAGGAGGTCGCTGGACTGTAGCACCGCAATTCAGATTCGCAACCCGATGACCTTTAACTCGCCTCAAATAGTTGAGGAGGACCTTTGACCTTGCGCCTTAGCTGCCGCCGCGATCGCTTAGGGTCGTTCCGGGTTGAAGGGCACCGGACTACGGGACCTTGGGCGAATGAGATAAGGGCCAGATTGTCCTATGATGGTCATGCCTCCTCACATTTCGGAACAAGCAACTCTCCCACCAGTTTTGATAATTGATGAGTTCTTTCAGCGCCTGCTTAACATATGCGAGCGCTTGGTCCCCCCTGCTCTGCCAGTAGACCATATTTGTCAGACTTTGCAATGGGTTGGGCTGGAGGGAGGGCATCGACAAACGTCATGAGCTTAAAGCAGTGTGATGTGAAGCTGAGGCGTTGGGTACTAAGCGTTACCTCCGTATAGTGCTGATCACCTTCGTAATCGTATGGCACAAGAAATAATGCTACCTTTTCACTGGATGTAAATCCTCTTCTCTAGCGTATTGCTGACGATTCAGCTAGCGGGCCGCGCCATCGGACCTCGCGCCTGAAACTGAACAGAGACATGCGGGAGATGATCCGATGGAGGTTGAAATCGCAACCGCGCGACCTGAACTGCCGCTTTCTGCCTTCCAGCCGAACGAGTGGGAGTCGGTACCCGCGTTCACCCCGATTCTGGCAGAGGACCCAAAGTTTCTTGCTCGCCTACCAGCCGCTCGCCTTACGAAAGCCGGCTCTCTGTTACTTGAACAAGGGTCTGCCATCAAGGCGATATACCTGTTGCAGTGTGGGCTCGTAAAACTCTCGCATCTTACCCCCAAAGGATGTGAGGGGACGATCGGGTTAAGGTCTGCAGGATGGTATGTTGGCGCTGTCGCGTCTCTCTTGAGCGCTCGACCCGTCTACACGGTGCGAACCGTAACGGATTGTATGGCGGTTAGGATCCCAACCGCCCTGTTCTCGCGGCTACTCAGGGAATCCCCGGAGATGGCTCAACATCTTTTGGAAATCCTTTGCATTGAAGTAGCTTCGCAAGCAAGCTTCCAGATCGAAATGGCGTGCTATTCAGCAGAAGAGCGTTTACACCACTTTATGAGCGAGCGGGAGAGGGTACTCCCCTTAGGAAAATCTCTTGCACCCCTCCCTATGCTTAAACAACTGGAGGTCGGTCAACTGCTTTCGATTACCCCCGAGTATCTCAATCGCTTGCTTCACAAGAGGAAATTGCTTAAAGCGCTTCGGCCGCAAAAGTCTTACGTCAAACTGGTTTAGTTAAGAAGCCAAAGGAAATCGTCCAAAGGGTCAACGTCTGTGCTGCTTTCCGGAGGGATGAAAGATCGCTATCTATGGACCTCTTGTGCAATAAATCAATAAATCGATCGGCCACACATTCGCTGGGTTGACTTCGTTTGCAACAGTCCCACCGGAAGGATGTATTCATCTATGAGTAGAATCGACGAGCTCAAGCAAGACGTGAGAATCCTGGAAGCCCAGTTCAAGTCTAAAATGGACCAACTCTACGCTGCAGAGTCTGCTCTCTTTCACATCAAGACAGGAGACCTGCTGCAACTAGAAGAAGGAACCTACGGCCATTCCAAACGGACGGTGTACATAGTGAGTAGGATCATTTTCTCCCTGCGCGGAGAATCGATTTTATTCGGCCATAAGCAATTGAAGGATAGAAGGTCATTCCATCACCGGGAGGTAAGAGTCTGTTTAGACTTCGAGGAGCCCACAGTGATTGGGCGTGTTGAGGACTGGCGCGGATTGTGTGCTAATACGGTTCTGAAGCGGCTCTAATTGTCGATTTCTGAAACAACAGCCGTACCAAGTGTGCCGGTTTGCAATATCTTCACTGATTCGTAAGGAAGGGGTCGAGCGGAGGACGCAGGGCAAGGAGCCACGAACGAAGAGTCGTGCTCAGAAATGACCTAACGGCGGATACCCCAATCTACTCTTCAAAGCACATCCAACGAGTTCGCAACCATATGCAGCGGAGCAAAAGACGGCGATAGAACCGCCTCGGAAAACGCTGCGCGTATCCCACTTTCCCTCCGCACGGCTGCGGCGGGGTTCTCTCTCAAAAGTAATCCGGCCACTTGTTGGAGGCCGTCGCTTGAGTTACATTAACTGCAAATCTGCCGGTAAATCCGGCACGAATCGAAACCCCGCAGGTCGAAATTTCCAACCTGCTGCGGCTCAGTTTCCCGGGGGGGGTAACATTTGCTGATATTTTTGCCGTTCACGAGCGGCTAGAGTTTGCTTACGTTTCTTAGGGCGAAAAGAATAGCACGTCATGTTCAGTATTGACCATACAAGCGTCCTAAGCCACGTGATAACTTCCCGGGTAGGTAGGTAGGTAGGTAGGCGGGCGACGCGTGACGATGTCGGAGTAGGCCACTCTGATATGCGAGATATCTCGTACGCCTCGCCGCGCCGGCCTGGCTACTCTTAGATCAAGGAGTCTTCCATGGGCAAAATTGACAACATGAGGCAGGAAGTAAGGCTCATAAAGGCGCAGCTCAAGTTGAAGATGGAGGAGCTCCACGCCGCACAATCTGCTGAATTTCGCCTAAAGGTCGGAGACCTCCTCATAAAAAGGAGGGCGAGTATGCAAATCCAACATGCAAGGTGTACATGATATCAAAGCTGGTTTTTCACACAAACCAAACACCCATAATGTACGGCAGACAGCGCTTGAAGGACGGGATCTCGTTTCACTCGACGGAGACAGTTCTGTGTTTCCGCGCCGACGAGCTGCCGATGGCAATTGGCCATGTGGATCACTGGCAGAAACTCCTCCAAGTAAAGTCTAAGACTTACCGAGGTAGCTGGACCAAGCCTTCGGTCGTACGCTCCCCCTATCCGACATGCAAGCCCTTTCAACAGATGAGTAATTCAGCTCAGCAATAACAATACGCCACTGGGCTCCTCTAAGAGCCGCGAAGTGAGTGCAAACGTCGGAGACACTCATCGATATCACTGCTATTCGCCTTATGCTCAACCGGCGGACCCACTGACATAACACTTTTCAAACACCCTCTAAGAACGCGAAATGGCACCAAGGGACTTTGCCCGATGTATTGCCGCCTCGGATTCATCCCGCCTTTGTCCAGTAGAGAGGCTCTCTAAAAGTTTGCTCCAGATATCTGGTCGTGCAGAACCACGTTGAGCCAAGCCTTGTGGACGTAAATGGCGCTCCTTGTATTCGATATACCCCAGCTTGCGGAAGCGATTCATAAAAAGACCCACACGCGACCGGGTTGTCCCGACCATTATGACCCGACGCACTCTCGTGGGTAGTCGATAGTCACCCATTCGCGAGCTTGCGCCCGATACTTGCCTACGCGACTTTGGGCGCGCTTTGAAGGTGCCAGCTTAGACGCGAAATGCAGCAAAGATTTGCAGCACTTAAATAGCATTTGCTAAGACGAGTGAACCAAGGAGTCTTCAAGCTTTGGGACGAAAGTTTCTGCGACCAAGTCTATACCGTGACCCTGGCATGTAAGGACTGACCATTTGTACGTCCTTACCTCGCTGAAAGATGGTCAATATTGACCAGTCGGTTCGGATTCAACGCTTGAGGTGGTCTGCTAAAAGTGCTGTTCCGGTGAACAACCTTTTGACGTTCCTTAGCAGTTACTTGGTACCACAATTGCCGAAGCAAAAGCGCAGGACCTTAGGCCTCATAAAATGAGGTATTCCACGGAGAGACGTATACACAAACTTAAGAAATTACAGAGGCACTTAACTTCGAGGGCGGGGTTCAAACGCTACCTTTGTGTAAGTTGTGTCAACCAATAAGTAGCACTCGCTGACAGGCCCCTAATCGGCAGGCGTTAAGAGCGCGAAATGGCACGTAAGGCTTTGCCCGGTGCCTTGCCGCCTCGGATTCGTCCCGGCCTTCGTCCAGAAGAGAGGCGTTCTGAAAGTTTGCTCCGGAAACCTGGTCGTGCAGAATCACGTTGAGCAAAGCCCCTGTGAACGTAAATGCGCTCCTCGTATTCGACATAGCCCAGCTTCCGGAAGCTATTCATGAAAAAACTCACGCGCGATCGGGTCGTCCCAATCATTTCGGCTAGATCTTGCTGCGTAATCCGGGGAATAAGTGTTTTCTCGTCGGCGACTTCTCCCGGCTGCCCGAACTCGGCCATCAACAACAGAACTCTTGCCAGACGCTTTTCACTGGAATTAAAAAGTTGGTCAACAAGGTCGGCTTGGGTTCGCATACTGCGGACCAGCAGAGACGCTATAAACAGATCGGAGAAGGTACGTTGCTCATGCAGAACGCGGATTATCTCCTTTCTTTCCATCTTGAGTGCGCTACACCCGGTGACAGCTGTCGCTGTCGCCAGATGCGGCCCGGCAGCCGCCGCAATGCATGCCTCTCCAATGAAGTCGCCGGCCGTGAAAACGGTGATCGTGGCTTCTTTTCCGGCTGCGGAAACAATCGTGAGCCTGGCCCGGCCCTTTTGAAGGTAAAAGACCGATTCGCAGCGACTTCCCTGCGAAAAGAAGACTTCGCCTTCCATCAAGCGCACAATCTTGTGGCCGAAAGCAGCGGTGGTGAGATAGGTTGCGGGGTCAAATGCAGTTTGGGTCGGATTCTTCACGAATGCTCTTCCACACCGTCTCTCACGGTGTACACCGCAAGCTCAGACTATGTCGGGTAGCAAACAAAACTCTTTACAGCAGGTTGATAGGGATAACACTTTCGTAGCTGTGTTTGCCCGGCAAAAGGTCTGTCGCCGGAGCCGTTTTCTTGTGCCTGTAGATTGAAACTGATTCATGAACAGATAGCACTGACCAACCGAACCACTAAGCTGCTTTAAAGTTAAAAAGTCTCGCTCAAGAGCCATAACCCTAGGTTTTGTACCCGGTCACTATGCCCCAAAGTCTCAGGTACGATGGCCTTCTGTTCCGGTCTGGTTTGGAACGTGGATTGGGCTGAGTGTCAACGCATCCCCGAGCAAGCGTCTTAGTGCTCCGATCAAATGATTCGGCTGGGAATCGATTATTTCCGATGGATAAACGTTATCCGTATCCATTCTGTTCTCGATCTTAAGGACCAGAAGATGTGGATACCTCTCCCGAAGCCTCTGGTCAAGGCCTTTTTGTTCGATGGTAGAATTCCGCCTATCAAGATGAGATCAAAGTGCTCCGTTTCAAGCAGTGCCAAGGCGGCGTTATCCGAATCAACGGCTGCCACCTCATAGCCGCTGGACGATGTCAAAATGCATGTAAAGCTCAAGCTCTGAGGTTTGTGGTGCCCCCTTATGTTTTGCTACATCTACGGAGACTTCTTCGAGCTTTATCAACCAGGAAAATTGCAGCAAATGCCTTCCGGCAGAACTGCATTAGGTGCGGCCGCCCAGGCTACGCTGCTAAGCATGGCGGCACTCATGGCGGTCCCAAGTCTCATGGTTGTTCTGTCATTCCTTTTGCCCGCGACACTAAGTCGCTGGCTGAATATCGTTCTCGGAGTCCTGTACTCGGCTATCATGGTTCTCGCCATACAGGGAAGCTGGCACTTCTATGTATTTTTCGGCTTGATCGAGATTGCTCTAACGGTCGAGATCGTTTGGCATGCCTGGACTTGGCCGAAACAACCAACTCCGTGAGCGTTGGCCGGCCAACCTCGTCGTGAGGCGGGGTCTGAAGGAAGCCTGGAGCAAAGGCGTGTGCGAGAACAGGAATCGGATACGAGGCCTGTGCTCGTGGGCGAGTTGGCAAAGAGCAGCAAAGCCCATATCCATCAAGACGAGCAGAGGTAAATCCGACGGTAGGTCGTCATCCCCGCGTCCAAAGTTCTGCCACCGATTGGTATACCCAACCCCGCACGCCCACGAATTCAATCCGATCCAGTTCAACTAGCGTGGACTCACGGCATTTTGGTTGGTAACAAGCCGCCCCTTCTGGCAGAGTGCCTAATGCGACTTTGGCTCTTAACTCTTGTAGCGTAGCGTCGGGTAGCAGATAGATCAAACCCAGTAAAATCGACGCTCCGCACGTCATGCAGAAAATTCCGAAGCCGCGCCGAATCTCCATATCGTTTGTTGCGGCAGGCTGGCTGGATGTCATGCTCATGGAAGATCCTCTCTTCAGTTTCCGTGTACTACTGGCGTTACCTCGAGAGGCGAGTTATCCTTCATTCTCTACCGCAATTCTTCACGATATACACCCTCAGTATCACTGATAGCAATACTATTCTTCCGATTGAAAGCCGCGTTGCAGCCTGAAGATCAAGGTCTAGATTAGGAACGACGCCAATGCCTCTATGCTGTGAAATGCGGTGTGGTACGCCAGTAGATCAATTTTAGTTATCTGAAGTGGCGAGCTGTGACCTATGGTTTTAGGGGCCAACCCGTTCCCTGAAGAGAGCTAAAGCGTCTTCTACCAGGCGAAGTTCTGCTTCGAACATCGCACGTCTTTCCGGGTTAGCAACTTCCGGAATAAAGAGCCGTACCGTCCGGCAGGCCCTTTCGAGAAATCGTACTTCGGATTGAGCCAAATCCGGATATCCGAGGTCAATTTGAAGCGCCCCAAAGTCGAGTGCTGTCGAGCAAACCCTTAGCTCGGCTTCAATGAAACCACAGCGGACCCTCTGAGTTTGCGCTTGGAGCTCAGCCCATTGTTCCGCGAAATTGTCGCTCATGCCAAACTCTGATGCGTTGTCACCTGTCAATGTTCGATAGCGTTTCGCTAGCTCCACGTGTCCTCCGTTGCGAATGTGCCCTGGATGGCAAGGGCCCCAGATGACAGCATGCTTCGTGACCATCAACTCGCCCCGAGTCAATGCCCTCGACGGACCATACGCATCACTTCAAAGCCCTTGATCGTAGCGGCCGCGGTCCTCATCGTCTGAAAGCCTCGGGTGGGTCGGATGACGCGCTTAAGGGCGCCATGGTCGGCTTCGATGATGTTGTTCAGGTATTTGCAGGTCCGATGTTTTGTGTCGGCAGACAGCTTGCCCTCGCGCTGTAGCCGGCGGATTGCTTTCGGGTAGGAACCGAGTTGGTCGGTGGTGATCGAGGACGGTGGCCAGTGGCGCATGGTCGTCAACGCTTTTCCCAAGAAACGATGGGCCGCCCGAGTATTGCGGCGATCTGCCAACATGAAATCAATCAAGCGGCCATGCTTGTCGACGGCCCGAAACAGGTACTTCCACCGACCGCCGACCATCACATACGTCTCGTCTACGCGCCAGGAGCTGGTTCGGTAGCCTTGGTACCAGCGAACCGCTTCTCCAATTCAGGCGCATAACGATGCACCCAGCGCATAATCGTAGACGGGTCTAGTTCCACGCCACGCTCCTGCATCATCTCCACGAGATCCCGATAGCACAGTTATCGAGCAGGAAGCCTCGTTTTGCATTCTGAATTACGTGATAGAGGGTCTTACCCGAAGAATGTTTAATTGTCTTGACATCGGTGTTTTCGCTTCTCTTGCAACGCCGATAGACCAGATAAGCTTTTTAGGCTCAGCGTTGGGAGATCGTAGGCGTACATAAATTCCCGTTTCTTGAGCTGAGGCCTGAAGCAAAGCATCGACCGCTGGACTGCGGCCGCTCACATTCAAGATGGGCCTCTGCTAAGGCCGGTCTCGAAGTCCGGCAAGCCGGGCAAAATGGCACTGGGGGATTAAATTTGCCGAACTTTTCCTCGTGTCACCAGGCGCAGCAACAACGTAAAAATGACCGCTCCAATGACAGCGACAAGAATTGAATAGATTAAGCCGCCCTGACCCGCAAATCCGAGCGAGCGCATAATGAACCCGCCTACTATAGCCCCAACGATGCCAATGACAATATCCATTACCGCACCGTAACCACCACCGCTCATCAACTTGCCGGTAAGCCATCCAGCGATGAGGCCGACGACAATCCACCAAAGAATGAACACGTTTTCCTCCAATAACGCCTAAGTTTGCTTTTCGGGCTTCACCCTGGAAGCCAGCACCCAATAGATGCTGGCTTAGTAGCAGGGTGAGAATTGCTTAGCGGATGACCTTTTCACGGTCAACCACCACGCCCCTGTCCAGCTTCGTGTCGACCTGGCCGGAATCCACTCCGTGACTGCTGACGGCCTTCTCGCCCGAAGAGGAGATATCCTCCGCTCCAGTAGCCTTTAAGATGTCCTTGGCTCTTGATACCTCTTCCGAACTATCGCAATGGATCGAGATCAGAATACCTCCATCCTTTACACGACCTTCATAGCGTTTGGCTTCGTATTCTGGAATGCCGAGACCCACCAGGGCGCCTACCAGGCCGCCGACCGCGCCCCCAATACCCAAGCCTGCCAGGGCTCCCATGATCGGCCCAGCTGCGATGAGCGGCCCCACTCCGGGAATGGCCAAGGCGCCGATACCCGCGAGCAGCCCGAGTGTTCCCCCAACTGTCCCACCCACACCTACACCAGTGGCTGCGCCCTCGGGAGCCTTGGTGTTCTTCTCCGCCGCGAAATCCCTCGAGCCCTGATTGTCGGACATTAATACCGAAACGTCTTGATTTGAAAAACCGCCGGCAACAAACTTGTCAACTGCCGCCTCTGCAGTTGCCCTGTTTGAATAAATGCCAAATGCTGCTGTGTTTTTCCCTGCCATGGTAAATCTCCTTCTGCGAGGCCTTCAGAGCGCCGCAATTATTGTTTGACGGTGATTTGGTTAGTGACCTTATCAGGGCTACCGACGACTTCTGCCGCTTTAGCAGCGATGCTCTGCTTCTCGTCCTCGGAATGGACTGGTCCCTTCAAGGTGACAGATCCATTGAGGGTGATGATCTTTATATTGTGGCCGTACATCGAAAGCGACTTGTCGGCAATAATTGCCTGTCTGATCTTCTTGGTGATCATTCGGTCCGATGTGGCTTCGGATTGCTGGTCGGCGGTTGTGGCCTGCGTTTTGTTTTTCGCGGAATTATCTGGAGTTTGAGCGGCTGGCTGATCCTGGCCGAAAGACGCACCCGTCATCAGGAGCGTGGCGCCTAGAGCCAGGGCCGCCATGAGGCGGAATGTTGGAGCTGAGAGACGAACGATTTTCACGATGTTCTACCTTTAGGGTTGAAGGTTTCAAGAGGTTCATTTGCCGTATGGATAATGCGTCATACACGAAGCCGTTCAGGTTCTGGACGCCCATCGATTTCGTTCAACGGCCCCGAGTGGGAAGCTCACAATCAAGGTTAGGTTGCTGTCCTATCGAAAATATGATCTTTTATTTCACTAGACTTGATGGCCCGTCCTTGGGGTTCTGTGCTCGCACCGAGCGTCACGGCACCGGATGTGTGCCCGGTCACTATGCCCAAATTCTCAGGTACGATGGCCTTCTGTTCCGGTCTGGTTTGGAACGTGGATTGGGCTGAGTGTCAACGCATCCCCGAGCAAGCGCCTTAGTGCTTCGATCAAATGATTTGGCTGGGAATCGATTATTTCCGACGGATAAACGTTATCCGTATCCATTCTGTTCTCGATCTTAAGGATCAGAAGATGTGGATACCTCTCCCGAAGCCTCTGGTCAAGGCCTTTTTGTTCGATGGTAGAATTCCGGCCTATCAAGATGAGATCAAAGTGCTCCGTTTCAAGCAGTTTCAAGGCGGCGTTATCCGAATCAACGGCTGCCACCTCATAGCCGGCGTTGTTAAGCAACGCCACTCGAGTGGTCTGGAGGGGTGGGTAATGAGCAACGACGAGAATGCGCTGGGACAAGGTTCGCCTTTGTGAGTAAAACTACCAGATCGATCTATGACGACCGCTGAGGTTCCCGAACGACGAATGATTTCACTCGAAGCGAGAAGCACCTCAATCAAAAAGATGAAGAACCTAACTGGTAGGCTGCTTCTAAACGCTCCAGCAGCAAAAATTATTTCGAGCAAAAAACGACCGAGTCATTGATCTCTCAAGTGCGAGCGTCTCGAAAACAGTTGCAAGCGCAACCACTCAAGAGCCTCGCTTCCCGCAAAGGAGGCTAGACAGGCGACAAGTACTTTTGCTGCATAAGACGGCACCGCGAGAGTGTTTCTTCGCCTTTGTTGAGGCCGACCTGAACACGGCTGCGATTTGCTGAAGCTTGTGGCATCGCTGCTGATTGTAGCGCATTGATCCTTGCAATTCGGACGGCGAGGCGGGCGGCCGATTACGACGCTCGTCTGAGCAACAAAGACCTGGAGAGGAAATCCACCACGCCATCAGCATGCCTTCAAATACAAATCCATCTTTTTCCTAGCGAAATCAGCCTTGGCATGGAGTCACGGATGAAAACGCGCCGTGCTGAGCCGGTTCTTTCGCCCGAGGGCAATCGCTCAGCTTTACGCATCCAACGGCTGAATAGGATTAGCGGGTGTGGTGATTCTGACCACTGCGCCTAAAGGGAACATTCTTGATAACCCCCGTCTCACTACTCTTCGGCTTTTTTATAGGGCTGCTGTCTTTGCTTTTCCCGATCTTGGGTGCCTACTTGATTTATCGCGCGATGCACCCTCCGGAGCGCCGCGTTATGACGACACGAGCCGATGAAAAGGATCGGGTTCCTACGCCTGAAGTGCTGGTTGAGACCCGCGTCTTACGTTGGCACGAACGTATCCGAGAACCATTGATTTGGGGCCCTTTGACCCTCGGCGTCTTCCTGCTCCTCTTGCCATTGATCGGCCTCCCTCTCATAGCATCAGCCTTTCCCGTCGGGAGCGACGAGCCCAAAGCGATGTATGGCGAGGTACACACGCTGAAGCGGGCAGACGGTACGACCATCCACGCTGAGATCTTCGGACCGCAGGATGCGCCGGTGCTCATCTTCACGCATGGCTGGAGCACTGACGAAGCAGAGTGGTACTACGCCAAGAGGGAGTTGGCCGGGCGCTTCCGCATCATTACCTGGGATCTCTCCGGACTTGGCCGCACCGCGCCCTGGGCAGACCAGAACGTCACCCTGGAGCGCATGGCGACCGATCTCCATCAGGTCTTGACGCTCAGCAACGGCAAGCCCGTAATCCTGATCGGCCACAGCATCGGCGGCATGATCAATCTCACCTTCTGCCATCTGTATCCCCAAGAGCTTGGTACGAGGGTCGCGGGAGTTGTCGAGGTCGATTCGAGCTACACCAATCCGGTGCGAACGACCCAGGGAAGCCAGTTGAATCTCGCCCTGCAGAAGCCGGTTGCAGAACCGATCCTGCACGCAATGATTCCGCTGTCCGAACTCGTTCGGTTGATAAATCGGCTCAGCTATCGCGAAGGCCTACTGTACCTAAGTAACGCGCGGAGCGCGTTCGACGGGACTGAGACCCTAGGTCAACTGGATATGACCTCGCGGTATCAGTTCCTATCTTCTCCCGGCGTAGTCGCGCGCGGTACCTTGGCGATGTTCCATTGGGACATGACGCCGGAGCTTCGACTTATTAAGGTTCCCGTACTGATGATTGTCGGTCCCCATGACACCACCACCCTGCCAGCTGCGAGCAAAACTATGGCAAACACAATAGCGGGGGCGCAATTAGAGGTTCTTTCGACTGGAAAACATTATGCACTGCTTGAAGACCATCAGAGCGTGGATTCGGCGATCTCGTCCTTTGCCACAGCCATTCTGCATTGATATGGCGGTTGGCAAATCCTCTATTCGCGACTGGACTTGACCACATGGGCCCAAATGCTGCTTCCGTAAGGTCGGTAATGAAGTAAGCGAAAATAGCGAGAGCGAGCGCCAGCCAGACACGTGGCGAGCGCAGGCTGCTCGTTTCCAAACCTTCCATTGTCCGCTCCGCAGTTCAGTTGATTATCGCCTGCTGCCCCTGCAGGAGCACGTTAGAACGAAGGTACCGATATCATGATCATCTCGCTCAGCGTCAATGAAGCGGACCGGGAAGCTCTTAGAGCCGCAGTTTCAGGAAATACACGCGTTGTTCAGCTTCCAAGCCTCTGTATGCTAAAGCCGCGTCGGTTTTGGCCGGCAACGCCGGCCCGGCCAAAGCTTTCTACGAGGAGAACCGAAATTATAGGTGAAGGAGTTGCGCCAATTGTCTCATAAATGTTGTTGTACGGTGGTCTTTGCCACTTAGCACACAGGGTAGAAGATAGGGACAATGTTTACCCCTAAGACAACAACATCCACTGAAGCCTTTGGAATTGAGCACATTGACAGTCTTTATCGATACGCAATGGTGCTGACGCGCAACCGTGCGAATGCCGAAGACTTGGTGCAGGAGACATACGTCCGGGCGATGGAGGCGTTTAGCCATCTACAGGAAGACAGCAATGTAAAGGGATGGCTTTTCACTATTTTGAGGAATCTCTGGCTAAACGAGCTTCGCAAACAGCGAACCGGACCACAGCTTGTTGAGGTTGACGCCGATGCCCATTTGTCCGATGGATTGGTGGGGAGCAGTCAAAGCGCTCAAGAGATACTGGAAAGTGAAGAGGACGCAAAGCGGGTAAGGGCGGCGATAGACAAGCTGCCGTCGGAGTTCCAAGAGATTCTGGTCTTGCGGGAATTCGAGGAGCTCTCCTATCGGGAAATTGCCGCAGTTCTTAGCTGTCCTGCGGGCACGGTGATGTCTCGCTTGGGCCGCGCACGTGCCAAGCTACGGATGTTGCTATGACCCGCGCCGCAAACTGAGCCGCAGAGGGTGGAAATGTCGGGCTGAGTGGCCCCATGTCAGGCTCCGCTGCAGAGAGACGAGCCTGGGGGCCGCAGCAAACTGCCATACTTTACGGGGGCCCTTCAGAATTCGGACTACACAGTGCACTTGTATGTTGAATCTGTGGCTGACCGTTCGTACGCAGATCTGAAAGATCGAGCTTAGCTATGGGTCGCCACTCCTGCTGTTAGTAGCTCGAATGTGGGACAGGATAGCTTGAGCAAGTTTCTATTGGCCTCCCTCAAAGCCCGGAGATTAGTGGAATTTTGAGTACTTTAGTGACGTTTGCACGAGCGGAGGGTAGGTAATCGTATTCCAAATCATCTATCTTCAATCCCATGAACATCGCGAAGTGAAAAGAAATCGTGGCGACGATGGCTATCTCAGAAGAGGAGAGGGAACTCGTAACCCAGGGTTGTCTCGCATTATTAAAAATGGGCTGGCCGCCCGCCTATATTGATAGGCAGATGTGCAACCGGGCAACCGCAGGGCTGGTGCGCCGCTATTGGGGTCTATCCAATTGGATCGCCTATTGTCGCGAATGGGGGATGGAGGCTCCAACAATCTCATCCATCATGCGTCCGTTCTGACTGGCGAACCTCGCAATTCCGTCAAGCATCACAGGAGCAATCGAATTTGGTCCCCGGAGCTGGCTGTTCACTCGTCCTACCAAGCCCGCATATAAGGCATTTGTCGCTTCTAGAGTCGGCAGGATGCTTGGTAGCTTATCCGCCCTCCTGCCCCTGTTGAGCAAGCTGGCGATTTTCTTCAGCAGTTTCCTTGGGCCCACAATGGCCGAAGCAAAGCGCCAGGCTCCATTTTCATCTGAAGACCTTGGGCCTGCTTACAGACCACTCAGTCACGACAGGCACTAAGAACGCGGAATGGTGCGAAAGGACTTTGCCGGTGCGTTGCCGCCTCGGATTCATCATCCCGGTCTTCGTCCAGAAGCGAGGCGTTCTGAAAGTTTGTTTTAGAAACCTGGTCTTGCAGAATTAGGTTGAGCAAAGCCTTGTGAACGTAAATGCGCTCCTTGTATTCGACATACCCTTGCTTGTCAGGTCTGTTCGCCAACGGAGGGAGTTGCCCGATAAAGGGTTAGACTAACTTGCTCAGGATTTGCGAGGCCATGCCACCAAATCCACTCTGGGGAGGTGCATTTTGTCCTCCTTGCGTGAAATGGGCGATCACCATGGGAAGCACGGTGGCCATGGCGGTCTGAGCCACTTGGGGCGAAACTCCAGACTTTTCAGCAACGCGCTCTATCAACCCTGTTCCTCCCAACCCTTGCTGAACCTGTTCCGGGGTTGCCGTAGGCTGCTCCCCGGTGGCCCAGCCCTGAACATGATCTTCCATGCCCTGCTGCTTAAAATTGTCCAGGAGTCCGGCCAAACCACCCGGATGTTCGTCGAGCGCCTGCATCAAGCCGCTCGCCACCTTGGACCGTGTTCCGCCAGCTTGCTCCCCGGCCATACCCTCAATCGAATCTAGAAGTCCCATCGTTATTCCTCCGGTTGTTCGATGCATCCAGTGGCAAAGCCGCCGGCAACTAGCTGTCCCGCTCATCCTGCTGCAGATCTTTGTTCTGTAACCCGGAACGTTCCACAATTACATCCTCGACATGGATCTTGACTACTTGAGGATTTCGGGTGGTGACGGTCTGTCTGGTTACCCGGACTTCTTCACGCAGCAGCAGTTTTTTGTGCACGACCACAACCTCTTCCACGACCGGATAGATAGTGGTCTCGCCCTCCTGACGGACTTGAGGCGCGGTTGCGATCTCTAGGCTCAAAGGCACGCGTTCAATGGCGTACGTGGTGGCGGCCAGAGGCTCATCGACAAGGACCTCGCGCTCCTCGACCACCTTCTGCAATCGAACTGTTCCGGTAACCACCTCTCGTTTCTGAATATCAAGTTCCTCTTCCATGACCGGAATAACCAGACCCTCCGCCTGCGAGGATGAAGTGGGCTGGGGAACAATGGCGGCGCTGAGATAAGAAAGGAGCACGCTGGTTGGAAGACGGATGACCTCGCCGCTCTCAAGCGTGAGCACGGTTTCAGGACTGGCTGGATCGAGTCTGCCGAAGACGGTGCCCAGACTCGTCGCAGCATGGGGTGGAAAAGAAGCACTCATTCACAACTCCGCATTTAAAGGTAAAAGGGCGGAGCGAAATCGCTCTGCCCTTCTAGGTTATCGATCGTACTTGGTTGTAGTTTCAGTTCCCGGAATGTGTTCGACGTCGACCTCGGTACGCCGGACCGTATCCCGAACCGCTTCCGTATGTTCCGTGCTCTCCTTGCCGACGAGCACTTCTTCGACGACACGGCTGGTCTTGCCCACTACAGCTTCTTCCGCCGTTTCAGTGAGCTCAATGACATCGCCGTTGACATTGCTGAAATCCGCAGCTGTTGCAGCTCTATTGACTGGCCGCCGCGACACAACGACATGTTCTTCACGGAGAGCCACTTCAGCCTCAACCGGCCGTTCGGTAACACGCGAGTACACCCGTACGCCGCCGCGCTCCACCTCCCGCTTGCCGACCACCAGCTGCTCTTCGACGATAGGGATCGCAGTGAGTTCCTCGCTATCAGCGACGCTTGAGGTTCTCGCAAGCCCACCGCCAGCAGCGCTTTCATCCACGTGGCGGGCGCCATGTTCTTCTAGAAGCTCAGCAACTTCGTCCGCTTCCTCGTCTTCTTCAACCGTCACGGCCACCAGGGCGCCGCCTTCAGTCACGCTCTTCTCGTAATAAGCCTGTTCCTTGTCATCCCCGCCGCCCAAAGAATGAAAGAAACTGCTGATCTTCTCGCCGATGTTCTTCCCGGCGGCTTGAATGCTGGACGACGAGGTTGTGGGACTGCCTTCATCATTCGCCATCACTTCGATGTTCTGCGCGCTCAACCCGGTCTCAATCAAGGCCTGCTTCACGCTTTCCGCTTTGCCGAAATTTGCAAACACTCCAACGACTGTCTTCGCCATAAGATCTCCTTTGAAAGATGAACTTCGTGATATGGTTTACTGCTGCTGAAAGAGCTCGACCCGGCGATTGTCAGCCTTGCCGCTTTCCGTAGAGTTCGGGGCGACGGGTTTCACTTGTCCAAATCCGGCTCCCGTCAACCGCGATTGCGGTATCCCCTGTCCAACGAGGAACTTTTCGACAGCCGCGGTTCGCTGCTGCGATAAAGCATCATTGTGCTCTGGGTTGCCCGTACTGTCGGTAAATCCCTCGACGCGGAGGTGGAGGTTTGGCTGCTGCTTCATCGCAGCCGCCGCCTGAGTGAGCGTTGCCTGCGCTGCCGGGGTCAAGGCTGCGCTATCCGTATCGAAGTGAATGGCATCGAGATTCGGTGGGGTGACGGGAGCTGTGACGACTGGTTCCTGGGTGGTGGCCACCGGCTCATCATGGTGACGGGTGAAGTAGTAAGCGAGGATTGCTAGCAAGAGAAGAAGAGGCAAAAGCCAGTACCAGAGTGGCATAGCTTTTTTCTTTTCTTCGTAAACTTTGACGCGTTCTGTCGGCATGTCGGATCTCCCTGAGACGATTTCCGTGAGCTTACATACTGCGTGGATCCGAGCTGCGATCTGTTCCGAGTCGCTCAACCTCGACCTCGGTCTTTCGGAGGGTGTCGCGAACGCGCTCGGTGCGCTCGGTCGTCTGTTTTCCTACCAGGACCTCTTCCACGACATGGGCCATTTTGCCAACAACAGGCACTTCCGCCATCCCGGTCAGTTCGATCGTTCCTTGGGTTTTGTAGTCCGCTTCCGTTGCCGGCCGATTGACGGTACGATGCTCGACCACGACATGCTCTTCGCGGAGGTCTACCGTGTGGGCGACTGGCGTCTCGACAGTATGTCGAAAGACGCGCACGCCCCCACGCTCGACTTCGCGTTTGCCGACGATCAAGTTTTCCTCAATCACGGGAACGACCGCAGCTCCAGTGCCGGGCAGAATAGCCGCAGTTGGCGCTACTACTTTCTCATCGATCTGAGAGGCGGCGTGCTTGCGAAAAACGGCTTCGATCTTGTCGGTCAAGGATTCTCCTGCCGCAACTCCGACAACGGTACCGCCGTCATTAAGGCCGGTGGTGAGCATTCGCATGTCGCTGTCCGGAACCTTTAGCTCAGCAAAGAAGATCTGGTTTGTTGCATCGCTGCCCTCGTTGCGCGCCGTTGCTCCGCCCATCACGGAGATGGCGCTTTGTGGCACACCGGCCTCTAAGAGATCGCGCACGGCTGCTCGCGCATTGTCATTGTTGTGAAACAGGCACACTAGAGTTGTCTTTTCGGGGATTTCTGCCATATCTGCTCCTGGATGCAATTGCACCTTTTCTGATGAATGGGGGACCTATCCTCAGGCTGCGAATGCGCAGGAAAGGATTATTACTAAGGAATTTGAGCGGAGATTACCTGTGGAAGATCAAAGAAGGTGGAATTATGGCGTTCGGTTCGATTCCTTCGGCTCATCTTCCCGTGTACACGGTAAGAAGCAGAACCCTGGATAAGGTTGCTAAAATCGTCACCTCGACGGCACTTGCGAGCTCTGACTTATATCTCTCCAAGAAAGAGTGACTTCGCGGCAGGGAGGGCGAAAAAGCCCCTCCCTGCCGACTTTTGCCTGTCTCTCTACGCCGATTTCCTCGCGACGACGCCGAATACATCCCTTTCTTTGGAAGTGTCCTCGTCAGGCAGAGTCGTTCGCAAGAGCCACTCTTTAACCTTGTCTGCCCAAGGCGGCTTTCTCCCGTAGTGCCGCTCGCACCACTTCACCATTCCCGGATCGAGCCATCGGCATATATCATATTTGCTGCTGTCAGGCTGGCGTTTAGGGTCATAACTCCCGCTTCGGCAAATTCTTGAACGGATATTTATTCCGCCCGCACGACCAAAACTTCTTGAACAAATGGCGAGTTTAGTCCCTCTAAATTGCGCACGGCGCACAATAGGTCAGCCGGATGGACAGGTTTGGTAAGGAGGGTGAAGTCATGTCCCTTCGCGCGAGCTTCAATGAGCAAATCAGCCGTAGCCGCTTGTCCAGAGAACAACAATATTTTGCACTTAGGCGCTGCCGCTCTTATCTGGATGGCCAGGTCGACACCTGTGATTTCGGGCATTATTACGTCGGAGATCAGCAGATCCGGCGGTTCACTTTTTGCCGCCTCCAGCGCTTTTATGGGATTGGTGAATGCATCTGCCGCAAATCCGCTTCGGGACAAGATGATCGCTAAAGTTGAGGAGATTGCGAACTCGTCATCCACGACGAAGACGCGAAACCTCTGCGATTCGGACATATAGACCTCGTTCAGCAAAACTGTTCGTTTCGCTTGGTTGGGTAGAAAGCGTTATCCGCCTCTCACAACTCAGGTTCGTGAGGTCTGATCGCAGGAACGCGGTCAAGGAAGATACGTTATTAGGCTCGATTCTCGGCACATTGTCCAGAAAAAGGTGCTACAGCCCATATATATCAACATATTCGCCGAATAGTGTTCACGAGCCCACCACACTTCAGGCAGGTGAGCCATTCAGTACAGACTTCGTCCTCGACTTGCATCAAGATGATGGAATGCTAAAGAAAAGGAAAGAACCTACGGCAAGGGAAAAGGCGACCCTTCTAAGCGTTATGAAGGAAATGGACGAGCCGCGATTAGCGGAGTCTGTCCGCAAAGAATTGATCGGAGCGGAGGAATTCCGAACTTTCGTTCCCGTCAAAACACCTGCGCTCAGTCATGCAAAACGACATTGAGTAAGCGCTCCGAACTCAGTGCAGCCCCTATCACTAAAACTGTCATTTCTAGCTTTTCAGTTCGTTTTGAGGTGGTGCTAAGTACGGCACGTGAGCAGTATTGCTCAGCCCCCGCCATCTTCTGGCCAATGATTGTTTAACACCTCGGCGAAGTGAATCTAAGAAAACAAGGCTCCTCCCGGAGCCGTTTTCTTGTGCCTGTAGATTGAAACTGATTCATGAACAGATAGCACTGACCAACCGAACCACTAAGCTGCTTTAAAGTTAAAAAGTCTCGCTCAAGAGCCATAACCCTAGGTTTTGTACCCGGTCACTATGCCCCAAAGTCTCAGGTACGATGGCCTTCTGTTCCGGTCTGGTTTGGAACGTGGATTGGGCTGAGTGTCAACGCATCCCCGAGCAAGCGTCTTAGTACTCCGATCAAATGATTCGGCTGGGAATCGATTATTTCCGATGGATAAACGTTATCCGTATCCATTCTGTTCTCGATCTTAAGGACCAGAAGATGTGGATACCTCTCCCGAAGCCTCTGGTCAAGGCCTTTTTGTTCGATGGTAGAATTCCGCCTATCAAGATGAGATCAAAGTGCTCCGTTTCAAGCAGTGCCAAGGCGGCGTTATCCGAATCAACGGCTGCCACCTCATAGCCGGCGTTGTTAAGCAACGCCACTCGAGTGGTCTGCAGGGGCCCGCCGAGAGCGAGAGTGGGCATGGTTCCGGAGACTCTTCCGCCTTTCGCCGCGCCCCAAGCACGAAGAGATTGCTTCCCCAGGCGTGATCGCTTCCCGTTGTTCCCATTGGGTTGAAAGGCGCGGTTGAAGTCCGACATGGTGAACGTCGTCACTTGGTTCGCCACTCCTAGCTCCTGGGTGGCCGCGTAGAAAGCTCCAATCGCCGGGCTGATCACGGGTTCCTTGGCCATCGCCAAGCGTTGTGGTGTCCACAGTGAGGAGTTCGACCTCGATGGCGGAACTGAATGTGAGATTCCCCGGCCTCGACACCGCGACCGCGGACGACGTGAAGAGAGCGATTGACAAAGTTGTCGCCGATCCATCGACCGTCTCCGCAGCTCAAAGCAAGACTGTGAAGCCAGGAATGCGCACCGACGAGGTGAAGAAGTCCCTCGGCGACCCTTGAGCATCCTCATCGTGGATGACGGACGGCAAAGAAACAAACACAAGCGATTTTAGGGAATGCCTGGTGAGAATGTGGTGCGAGATCACCGATCCTCCATACGAATGTCCCACGAGCACAAAGGGGCCGTTGAGGGTTGCAAGGATTGAAGACAGGTACTCCGCGCCAGCTTGGAGGCCGCGCAGTGGCAAAGCGGTGCAATCGTGGTGTAACCCTTGCGCTGTAATTGCCGGGCAACAAGACTCCACAGGGAAGCGTCAGTAATCGCACCATGAACAAGTACGATGATTGGTTGGGAGTTCATGAGTGGGCGGCTTAGGCCCATTGCGTCTTTCCAGCGATGCTCTTTGAACGAGCATCGAACAGATGGGACGATCTCCTTTACGCCTCCGGATTCCAGGATTGCTCCTGGAACTGTGGTTCCAGCGGTGGGTTGGCGACGGTCGCGGCGTAGTTCGTGATGGTTGAAGCAGCAATGATTGTCAAGATCTCCAGGATGTGTTCTTGCTTGAAGCCGGCATCCAGGAAGGTTTGCATCTCTGCAGCAGAGATGTGTCCACGCTTCTCGATGAACTGGCGTGCGAGGACGGAAAGAGCTGCGTGTCTTGGTTGACTTGGCAGTCGACGCTCCCGGATGGCCTTAACGTCTTCGTTCGACACGTGATTCCGGAGGGCCAAGGTGCTGTGAAAGGCAACAGCCCAGGCGGAGGCATTGGCAACCGCGTCCGTAAGCAGGACGACCTGTATCTCGTCTTCGGCGAAACTGCCACTGTGCACATTTGCAAAAACGGCAGCAAAGGCCTTCATCAAGACAGGAGAGTTCGCAATCGCGCCCGCGACGTTGGGGATAAAACCGAACCCGTCCTGCAACTGCTGCAGGGCAGGCTTCGACGCTGCAGGGGCAGAGCTGGGTGTATGAATGGGAAAGGTATGCATGGATACTCCTTGAGTTGACAAAATCCTGACCGGATCAACAGGTTATTCGGACTTTTCTGCGAGAGCAGTTACGGTGGGAATTAGGTCGATCCCGCCTTTGGCCTGTTCCGTCCCAGGAACACCGAAGTGGATCCAACCGCTGTTCAGACTGTCGACCATCTCTATATAGGCACCGGAGCGATCGCCAGGCATGCCGTTCTGGGCTAGTGTGTCGACCCACTGTTCCCGAGGCACGGCGACCGCAGTGACGGGCCGACCCGTCGCCGCTGCAAGCGCGGCAGCTGCGTCCTCGCTCGAGTAAGAAGCGGGGCCGGAGATTTCAATAAATCGATTACGATGCCAGGACTGCAGCAGTGTTTGCGCACCTATGACGCCGACATCCTTTGTGGCAACCATCGCGTAAGGACGCTTGAGCGGCTGATAGAAGGAGAAATAATTGCCAGAGGAACGAGCACCGGAGAGGCTGTACACAAGGTTCTCCATAAACCAGGCGGGGCGAAGAAACGCACCGGGAACCCCTGTGTCTGCCAGCTCCTGTTCGAGAATGCGATTTGGAGTGATCAAACCGAGACCTGAGGGCTGCTCAGCACCCCAGGAAGAAAGAAAGACAGCCCTGGGCGGCTTGGCTGCGATGATCGCCTTCTTGATGGCCGCGATGCGGGCCACGCTATCCGGAAAGCCGGGCTCAGGAACCATGTTTGGCGGGATCATGATGAAAACGCCTTCGACTCCGCGGAAGGCTTCGATTAGGAGATCGTCGTAGTTCGAGGGGACGACTTCGACGCCTCGACCCTGCCACGCCTGCGCTTTAGAAAGATCGCGGACGATACCACGAACCTGTTCTCCGTGCTGCAGAAGCGTATCTGCGACTGCTCCGCCTACATTACCGGTGATTCCCATCACTGCAAACATGTGTGCCTCCTTGGGGTTGATGTTGGATGACTTACAAGCCCTGGCGGTGATCGCATTCCGATGCACGACCTCGGCCGCTTACTTTGCGTAGATTTCGTTCGAATTTGAGTCCTGCCAACCTTTGCCCTGATACTCCAGCAGATATGCAGTCTTCTCGGCTGCTTCCCGCCCGTAGTAGCGCTCTATGACTCGAATCGCGAGATCGATGCCGGACGAGAGCCCGCCTGCGCTGGCGAGATTGCCGTCTTCCACGAACCTGGCTCCGCGCTTCAGGTGGATATCGGGGTACCGCGCCTCAAATCGTGCATATGCGTTATGGAAGGTGGTGGCGGATCTTCCGGCCAACAAGCCTGTATCGGCCAGAACGAAAGCACCGACGCAGACCGCCATGGTGACATCGGTTGCCCTGGTGACGGATCGAATCCACGCCAGCATGGCTTCGTTCGCTCCGCCCTGTGCGGGGATGACGACGACCTTGGGTGGCGGCGCGGTTTCGAAGGTGTAGTTGGGAATGATCTTCATCCCGCCGCTTGCAGTAATCGGCTCAAGAGTCTCAGCGACGGTATAGGTTTCGAATACCTTTCCTTGATGGCCGGGAAGATCGGCGGAGTTGAAGACCTCCCACGGTCCACAGAAATCAATGATCACTACACCCTGGGAGATAGGAAAGGCTACCGGTATAACCCGCACTGCGGTAGGGTTAGCGGATTTGATCTGTCTTTCAGTTGATGTTCGGGTGCGCCGCTGCCAGGGTCCGTGCTCGTCGCAGCTAACACTGTCTCCGTTGGGAGTGACGAGATAACCGGGCCATGACCGAAGGCCGCAGAGCGTGGGAGCAACGTTCGCCTATTCATAGGTATGAGTCTGCGCCCGTGCTAGGATGGCGTAAAGGACGTTGTTCCCTCTAATTGCGCCATGGCTAAAGAGATCGGCTTTCTACTTTATCCCGGTTACCTGCTGCTCGACTTGGCAGGTCCCATGAGTGCGTTCGCCCTGGCAGAGCGTTACAGCCAGCAAATGCCGTATCGCATGCGCATGGTGTCGGTGCCGGGCGGCCCAATCAGCAATAGCTTCGGACTGTCCGTTGAAACTTCTTCCCTGAATCGGAAGCGCTTTGACACTCTTATTGTGGTTGGAGGCGCGCGTTGGCTGCTCAAGCCGTCGGACAGCGCTGCAATTCGATCTGCATCGTCGAAGACAAGGCGTACGGCGAGCGTTTGCACAGGAGCTTTTGTTCTGGCGCAATGTGGGTTGTTAGATGGACTGCGTGTCACGACTCATTGGCGAAGAGCGGCCGAGTTACAGCGTGAGCATGGAGCAGTGCGCGTAGAAAGCGACGCAATCTTCATCAAAGATGGCCGCGTCTGGACTTCCGCAGGCGTGACCGCCGGTATCGATCTGGCGCTCGCCATGATTGAGGAGGACTACGGTGCCGCTATAGCTCTTGAGGTCTCTAGGGAGTTGGTGGTTTATTACCGCAGGCCCGGCGGCCAATCACAATTCTCCACAATGTCTGAAATTGCACCCGAAACAGACCGCATCAGGATTGCCCTGAGCTATGCGAGGGAACACCTGACGCAATCGCTCTCGTTGGAGCGGCTCGCGGAAGTTGCCCACTTGAGCCCTCGCCAGTTCGGCAGATTGTTCAAGGCTGAAACAGGTGAGACGCCGGCCAAGGCCGTGGAACGGCTAAGAGCGGAGGTTGCACGAAATCGGGTTGAGAATGACACGGAGCCAGTGGAAAGTATCGCTTCCGCTGTGGGATTTTACGATCCCGAACGCATGCGGCGCACCTTTGTGCGGCTTTATGGAGAGCCCCCACAGTCCCTCCGGCGAAAAGCGCGGCGTGGGTCCTAGTAGTCTATTTACGCATGGTTTTGCATAACGAAGGCACACTGGGATGAGTCCTCTCAAGGGACTGAGGCTCACCGCGTTCGCTCACGAGCTTACTCTTGCCTCTAAAAAGCGAGATTGTACGATCCAGGATACCGACGTGAGTGCCTTTGTGCGGGCGCCCTGTTGCAGTCCTGTGGCGGAACTAGAATCGGTCCAAAAGGATGCGAACCGCAACAGGACGGTCCTGAAAAGGAGGGGGCCTTCCGTATCCCCTCCGGCATGCGGTGCAGAGTTGCTTCTAGCCGGGACTGCATGTGGGTCGGGAAAACGGATACTGCGATCCGTCTCGTCGCCATTGAGGATGCGAATCCGATGCCACTCCTCTGGCGCACCTGACGCCCTAGATGGGGTGAAGTAACCCTCTTCGGCGCTGAGGATCTGCATTCGAATGCCGGGTAGATAACCGGGACGGTGGAAGAATACAGCTCCGCCAATGCCGGTTACCAGGTACTCATTGGGGTTCATCTGAGCAATCAGCATCCGACCCGACTTGTCGGATGAGCCAGGAGCTGCCTCACCGTCGCGCTGCGGAAATCCGAATCGGACTTCGGCAACCCAGGCTCCGCTTTGATCCGCTGTGCGGGTAGCAACATTGCCCGCCTCTCCGGGAGAAACCATCGCGTTGGCGAGAGTGGAAATGTCGATGAGCGCATCATCCGCTGGAGGCGAACTTGCCCCGAAAGAATTTCTAGCATTTAGAGGTGTACTGTTTGGATAGAAGATTACCTGTTGGTCAGCGCCTCCTGCAGCTTCGATCATCGTCTTGATCTTGCCCGCGAAGTTGAGTTTCGCCAGCGTACGATCCATGGAGCCCGCAAGGGCATAGTTTGCAGCATGTACCCTGGGCACAACTCCGTCCGGCAAGCGTCCTACCCAATCGATTCCAAAAGGGGAAAAGCCTATGGCTCCCCGACCCAGCGCCGCGAAGAAATAAGGCGCATATTCATTTCCCTGGCCGGTCTCTGGGATCCAGAGTGGATTGTCGGGCCGCGCATACGTGTCCAGAATCCCCAGATAAAAGGATGGATCACTTGAATACAGGTCGGGGCCAATCAAGCGGCGCGGCTCGCGACTACTCGACCGACTCAAATCGCGAGTTTGGAGAACAGGTGCCGGCTGAGCTTGTCAAAGCGCTCGGAAAGCGTCCGGGACGTGGAGCGAGGTATTTCCCGGTGTGGCGGATGAATCGTTTTAGGCCTGGGCATCAGGCTCGCTACGTAAACGCAGTAGCCGAAGCGGGTAAGCGCGAGTTCAACATTCCGTTCTACTGCAACGTGTGGCTCGCTTATCCTCCCGCAGCACTGCCGGAGCGTCATATCGCAGCACCCGGTATTGGTTATCCCTCAGGTGGCCCAAACCAGTTCATGCTGCCGATATGGAAGTGAAGCCGCACCGAAGGTCAGTCACCCCGGCCACGACACACACCCGCGTCCCCGTTCTAAGCTCAATCACCGAAGAAGATGCTCCAGGATGATGCGCGGCGGCTCCGCGTGCGGAGCTCCATCGACGGTCAACAATGCCTTACCGGGAAACTCCACGTGAATGGAACCTGAAGCCGACTTGCTTCAATCTTAGGAGAAGCTTCGTCCACAGCATCGTTCGCGATCTGCGCCGGCAACAGCTTCACTCCGCTGTTACCATTCCAGCCCCCCAGACGAGCCGCGTACATCCGGAGAACCATGGACAAGGCGAGAAGATGGATCGAGCGATAGGATCGAATTTCGTACTCGCCTTTGTCGTTCTTACCAGCAAGGGAGGGTATGATGACTCCCTTCAAGTTTTCTGGGCGGTTTTAGCTTCTGCGACTTGCGCCATGAGAGAAGTCTGTTGAACAGGAAAGCTCCCTTCCGGTTTGTCTCTCTGTCTGCGTTCAGCGTGCCGCGCTCAGTACACCCACGCCCTTCGGACGCACGCTCTCCTTCCAAGAATCCGCTGAAGCGCCTCTCACGAGGTGCGGACTCCTCCCCCATAGCAAGTCTGGGGCCCCTTCCGCAGATTCTTTCCACTCGCCGAGGGAGTGGGTCGCGACGGCACACCCTCCGGGCAAGCGTGTACCGCAGACAGCGGACACAACCAAAAGAAACGGAGCCTAAACACCATGTACAACAAAGTCATTCTCATCGGCCGACTCGGACAGAACGCAGAAGCCAAAACCGCCCAGAACAAGAACGAGTACGTCATCCTCTCAATCGCCACCCAGGAGAGCTGGAAGAACGACAAAGGCGAGTACGAAACCCGCACCGAATGGCATCGCGTCTATGCCTGGAAGAATCTCGCAAAGTTTGCCAGGAACCTCCAGAAAGGGCAGCTCCTCAGCGTAGAGGGGAAACTGAAATATCGCGAGGTCGAAAGCGACGTTCAAGGCACTCCCTTCAAGCACACGATCGCCGAGATCCAGGCCATCAGCATGAAGCGGCTTTCAAAAGTAGAGGCAGCCGATGACCCCACGGACGGGGCCGACGACGAGTAGTCGTCGGCTAGAGGTGGACGGGCAAGTAGCTCGTCCACCTTGTGGTTTGATCCACAGTGACATATTCTCCTTTTGTCCGCTATCATCGACTGTGTTCCAAGGCTCTACATCCCGCATTCACGACTTCGTCGTCCGCTGCAAAGTGGAGCGCTGTCGATATGGCACTAGAGATTTAGCGCCATCCCAGAGATGATTAGGAAGTGGAAGCAGTTCTCATTTCCGCTTTCCTAGATCTACGACCGAGAGCGGGGCGCGGTATACCCTTGTACCGGGACGGGCTCTATGTCACGCATCCAGGCGCTGGACGAAATCACGATCCAACTAGGAACTCCGTCCCTACTCCGTTGGTGGACGCTCCTTACGGAGGATCCGCAGCGGTGGTTCGCTTCCGACATCGTGGCGCTGTCATAAACCTCAGTGCATCCCGCACTTTCCGCCTTGTATTTCAACTTTCGTCAAGTCAGGTAAGCCGTGAGGGAGTAGAAGCGGACTCATCCGGCCATGTTGTGCGGGCAGGAACCGTCATTACGTCTTTCACAGAGCGGCCGGAGCGGATACGCGTTTTCGGGGTTGCGGATACTCTCCATCTGCTGTTCAGCCCTGAACTCGCAGCCACATGCGGGGCAAGACCTGCTGATGCTTCGCCGCTTACCTATCGTGAGCTGCAGGCCTCGGCTGCCCAAGCTTTGGTAGCCTCTTCCGTTCATGGGTCGGACGCCCAACTGAAGAAAGCTGTCGTTGCCCTCGCGAAAAGCGTTGCCCAAGGGCACAAGCAGACCCAGAGGTCGGCCGGGGGTCTTGCGCCTCAGGCAAGACGAGCCATGCTCGATCTGTTGAATAGACACTTCAGCGACGGCATCTCCGTTCCTGAGCTTGCAGATGCCGCTCGTCTCAGCCTCCATCACTTCATCAAAGTCTGCCGTCAGAGTGAGGGACTAACTCCCCACGCGCTGCTGATGCAAAAGCGGATCGAGTGGGCGATAGAGCTGCTACTTGATGGCAGGGCGTGCGTTGATGAAGTCGCGGTGCTGGTCGGCTTTGCTTCCTCATCGCATTTTGTCAGCACGTTCCACCGGGCGGTTGGGGTGACGCCTGCCACTCTGCGGAGTGCGGCGCGGGAGTAAACATCTCGCCCATCGTTTGGCCGCTATTTCTCGATATTTCTCTTAGGTTAGAGTTCATCTGAACTTGCGGGAGTCGGAATATGGCTATCGCGAAATGGATTGTGGCATTTGTAGCTGTTTACGGTTTTGGTGGAGTGTTTGCTGATTTCGTGGTTCCTGCCACTGCACGCATGCACATGAAGAATCCACACTGGCCGCCTCACGCCAAGTTCCATAACGGCCAGACAATGCTGATGGGTGTCTTTGCTGGCACCCTGTCGCTCTGCTGTGTCTTCGCAGTACGTCCCCTTACCTTGCCTTGGTTTTTCGCCGGAACAGCAGCCGCATCGCTCTATTGGGTGGGATTGGCTTTTGCTCAAGTTTTCCCGGGGACAGCATGGCACGACCCCGAATTCGACGCGGAGGTCTCCCACCCGGTGGGACTCGACCCGCAGCAACTGCTCGGCTACATCCTGTGCCTTCTCCTGATCGTTGCGTTGGGGTTGGCATTGTGGCTGCGATGAAGAACTCCAGACGACATCGATCAGAGAAGACCTTATGAACGTGAACGGAAGAATTGCCGACTATCCCATCGATCCTGTATTTCTTGAACGTTGGTCCCCTCGTGCTTTTACCGCGGAGCCCACCGCCGAAGAGATGCTTTTGACGATGCTGGAGGCAGCACGCCGGGCAGCCTCATCGTTCAACGCACAGCCTGGCGCTTTATCTACGCTCTGCGCGATACGCCGCACTGGAACTCATTACTGGGCCTTCTGATTCCGTTCAATCAGGCATGGGCGAAGCAAGCATCGGCTCTGGTATTCGCGGCATCGAAGACAACATCCGCTCCCCCAAGACGGGCGAAGAACATCCATCGCTGACACACTCGTTCGACACAGGAGCTACGTACGCATGCATGGTGCTGCAGGCTCAAAAACTAAACTGGTGAGCACACGGTATGGTCGGCTTCGATCACGAGCGCGCTCGTGTGGTGCTGTATGTTCCCGACGCGTTTGCATTGGAAGCGGTGTTTACCATAGGACGGGGAGATCCATCTCGTCTGGACGGAGCCTTACAGACGAGGGATAAACCAAGCGACCGTCTGCCTCTCACTCAACTGGTTTTTGAAGGACGGCAGCATCATCTTCGCCGGCGCATGACAAATAGAATTAGCAAGATCATAGAGACAACGCCCAAACCGCCGGGCCAGAGAAACCACCCTCCTCCGCTGCTGTATCCGCCCACTACCATGCAGCCAGTAAGCGTTACTGACAGAATGAGTTCCACGGCAAGAATGCATGCTGGAGCTGCCGACTGCAGAACCTTCAAATAAGGCTTTGAATCCATCATTCGTTCTCCTCGTTACTGAAGCTCTTCACATTTGAAACGACATGGACAGCTCGACCGTTTATTGGAGGCTGGGGGACCAGAGGTGCGTCCGTGCGTCTTACACCACGACTCATTCTTCGCCACAGGATCCGCAGAGTGGCGAGAACCGGAACGGAGATCAACGCTCCAACGACTCCTGCGATTTCCCCGCCAGCGAGCACTCCAAATATCTGAACGACCGGTGATATTTCGAGCGATTCGCCCATAATCTTCGGCCCGTTTACGTAATCCTGGACCACTCGCCAAATTCCCAAAAAAATAATCAGCCAGATTAGATGGGGATAGCTGGTGAGAACGGCAATGGCACAGATGGTGACGGCAGCCACAGCCGGCCCTACAACTGGGATAAATTCGCAGATCCCCGCCATGGGTCCGAGTATGAAGGCATACGGCACCCTCATGAAGCTCAAGAATACCGTGTAGGAGACCACAGTAAGTGAGGCGAGGATCAACTGCGCACGAATATAACTGCCAAGCATGACGTTTACGTCGCCTATTATCCCGCGAAGCGTACTGCGGTCTCCTGCATCACTTCCTAAATCGACGATCTCTCTGGCAAACATCTTTCCATCTTTCAGAAAGAAGAGACTGAGGATCGGAATGAGGATGAGCCACCACAGATGCTTTACCGGCTCGGCGAGCTTTGCTCCTACAGCACCTGCGTATCCCAATATTTCGGAACGATGCGCTAGGAAGAACCTTTGAATCTGAGCCTGGTGATCTTGGCTCCAGCCGTGCTTTCCGCTTACCTGCGTCACTAATTGACCCGAGCTGATTCGATCGAACAGTGAGGGCAGGCTGATCGCAAGGGATCTTCCTTCCTCCAGGATTCGTGGCCCGATGGCAAACCCTAGACAAGTCAAGATGGCAATCAACGAAAGGTACACTACGACAATTGCCTTAATCCGACCTTGAAGCCGCAGTTCTAGGCGTCCCACAAGCGGCTCTATAAAGTAGGCAAACAGAATTGCAAAGAGGAACAAGGTAAGAGTGTCGCGGGCACCGTATAGTAAGGCGAGCATAGCCGCGCAAAGGACAATTGTACAAAGAATTCGGGCTGTCGCTGGATCCCAAAGCTTACCGAGCATAAAGCCTTTCTGGAGGGAGGCGAAAATGTTCTCTCATCAAGGATTGTTGCACTCCAGCCTCAAGATCGGCAGCGGCGGCACTGGGAGCGGCGTGCAAGTTCTCTTTACCAGACCGACGCCCTCCCTTCGTGGAGAGGCCGGTCGACCCGGACCCGGTTTGGTTTCCGTCCCGCGGAATTCTCGAACTGCGAGCTAGTAGGTTCTGGTCGGAACGTCAACGCCGTGATTGTTCAGTTCCGCCGTGTTCTCGGTGTGCGTACTGACGGCTTTTTCGCCCGACGACACAATATCCTTCGCCGGCTTGTTTAAGGATTTCGTGGCCCGGCTTATTTTCTTCAGAATGTTCCCAATGAACAGAAACCACGCCCCTCATAACGCTTCGCTTCGTACTCAAGGATTCCCATTCCACCCCCTGTATATCGGCCTTGAGAACAGAGACGTAGTCGTGGGAAAAGCCCGCCGTGCGCAATTGATCTACAGCCGCTTCTGCTGCACTGTGTGGCGGTGATGAAGCTCTCTTTGCGAAAAAAAAGAATCAATCCGCGTTGAGAGCAGCGTACGATCGCGTTCGGGTCTATACCTGCAGCGTTTACGCAGTAAATATGTTGCGTGGGGTCAATGAAGAGTTGCACCGCTATGTTAACTATTTGACATAGCGTTAAGCGCCGGGCGAAGCCGTTACATGAAAGGTTGAATGCCTTTGGCTGTTTAGTACATCCAACAAAAACCTGACTCCGCGGAAACGCTTGATCGAAAGAATCACGCTCAGCAGGAGATCCGGCTCGCACTCCGTTGGATCAACCGCTCCCTCAACATGAGATCCTTCGAAATTGTTTTGCTTGGAATCAAAGGCCCAAACTGTCGTTCACCGCCACCGCGATCTCCTGCTCAGAACCCAGATGACGTTCCGTCGTCTGGATAGAGGAGTGTCCCAGCAAAAACTTGATCTGCTCGATGTCCCTTGCCGCCTTACGGCAGAGGGAGGTCCCACTTTGGGTGGGACTATCGCAGACTTTCCCTCATCGAAAGCAACGTTGAGTCTGCCTGTTCAGTCCTGTTCTTTGTCAGTATTTTTCGCTCGGCCGGTTATGAACATGCCAACGACTCCAAGGACAAAAGTCGTGAAACACGCGATCGCTACGGCAATCTGACCCAGATATAAAGCCCAAGGACCGATTGCACTCAAGAAAGCTATAAAGCCCAGAATTTGGCCTCTACCTTCGATGGAGCGACCGCTTCTTTTGTCGGCCGCTTCCGACTCAATGATGAGTCTGACTTTCTTCATGGCCTGAAGCACCCGGTGCGCGTCGTCTTCGAAGCAACGCTGCGCTCCACGATCTAGGTTAGGCCTATGATCTTGAACGCCCGTTGGCACGGCTTGACGATCTCTAACCGCCAGCGTGACTCGTCGCTATTCTTCCTGAATATTTGATTCGGCCGAGGGCTTGGAATTGGAAGCAGGCCGATGAAATGACGGAGCCGAAACGCTAACCTCTATGAGCAGTCCAACGTGCGCTGCAAAATTAATCAATGCGGAAATACTGAGCTGTGTCAGTCTACCAGCGAGTAAATGGCTTATTGAAGCTGGAGAAGTCTGGAGCAGTTTCGCTAGTTCGAATCCTTTAAGG